>JAICQI010000938.1 GCA_025937955.1 Pyrinomonadaceae bacterium | reverse complement strand
TGCTGACGCTCGTAATTCGTTGGCGATCCGAAGGCCGCTTCATTTCTTTCCTGATGCGGCTCAGGGCGAAGAAGATCGGTCTGAGTCTCGCCACGCTTAACGTGCTGGTGTTTGTCGCACTGCTGGCTGCGCCAGTGCTGTACAACCGCCTCGCAGCGCGACGTGAGAAGGCGAACGCGTCTATTGGCACGACCGCCGCTGCGAATCGTTACGGTTTTCACCTTCAGGAAGTCGCGCAAGCTTCAGGAGTGAGCTTCACACATCAGGCTCCCACACTCGACAAGCAGTTGGACCACATCATGCCGCAGGTTGCGTCGATGGGCGCCGGTGTCTCGATCGTCGATTTCGATCGTGATGGCTGGTCGGACATTTATGTGACGAACAGCGGGGAGGGAAGTAAGAACGCGCTCTTCCGCAACATGACCGACGGCTCATTTAAAGATGTCGCCGCTGATATCGGAATCGCTGATGTCAACCAGGCTGGGACCGGCGTGTCGATGGGCGCTATTTGGGGCGACTACGACAACGACGGTTACGAAGATCTGTTTCTATACAAGTGGGGCAAGCCCGAGCTCTTTCACAACGACGGCGGACAGAAGTTTTCGCGCGTCACTGACAAAGCGAAGTTGCCTGAATGGGTGAACGCAAACACCGCCCTTTGGCTCGACTACGATCGCGACGGACGATTAGATTTATTCCTGGGTGGCTACTACGCCGAAGATGTGAATCTCTGGCAACTCAAGACGACGAGGATGATGCCGGAGAGCTTTGAGTACGCGAATAATGGCGGGCGCAAGTATCTATTTCGCAACCTCGGCGACGGTTCGTTCGAAGAGATCAGTCAGAAAATCGGGATAGACACGCGGCGCTGGGCGTTGGCCGCCGTTGCTGCTGACCTGCGCGGCAGCGGCAACATGGATCTCTTCATCGCCAACGATTACGGCATCTCTGAACTCTTCTTCAACGACGGAAAACAGTTTCGCGAGGTTGGAAAAGACACCGGAGTCGGATTCTCTCCGAAGAGCGGTATGAACGCGTCAATTGGCGACATCCTCAACCAGGGGCGTTACTCGATCTACGTCTCCAACATCTCAGAAGAAGGCGTGTTGATCCAAGGTAACAATCTTTGGGTGCCGCGTGAAGGAACTACCGGCGATTCGCTTCGGTACGACAATCTCGCGCGCGCCATGGACGTCGAGATCGGCGGCTGGAGCTTCGGTGCTCAGTTTGGCGATCTCAACAACGACGGCACGCTCGATCTTTATCTCGTCAATGGCTACATCTCCGCTGATCGCGATCTAAACTACTGGTACGACTTCTCCAAGATCGCCGGCGGCAACTCGACGATCATCTCCGACGCCGCGCACTGGCCCGCGATGGATGGTCGCAGTTTGTCGGGCTACCAGCAGAAAAAAGTATGGCTTAACGACGGCGCCGGGAAGTTTGTAGACGTTGCGCAGGCGGTTGGCGCCAGTGATCTTCATGATGGTCGCGCGGTCGCGCTTGTCGATTTGTGGAATCGAGGTGTGCTCGACGTCGTGGTCGCGAATCAAAAAGGTCCGCTGCTGATTTATAAGAACAATGTTTCACCGGAAAACAAGTGGATCGAGTTTGAACTCGAAGGCTCCGCAAGCAATCGCAGCGCGATCGGCGCGGAAGCGCGACTCTTCTGGAACGGACGGCAACAGGTGCAACAAGTTTCAGGTGGCAGCGGTTTTTGTTCGCAGAACCAGCGACGGCTCCATTTCGGACTGGGCAAGAATCCCCAAATCGAGAAGGCTGAGATTCGCTGGCCGTCGGGTAAAGTCGAGACGATTGAAAAGCCTTCGATCGGACAGACGTACAAGATCAAGGAGTCTGCATGAGCCAGTCAGCTTCGCAATCAATGCCCACTCCGGTTCTCCAGGGCGCGAGACGGAAATTTAGTCTCGACAACCGCTACATCGCGCCGCTCTTCATCACTTTTATCCTCGTGGTGGGCCACCTCGGCTACGGCATTCT
>JAICQI010000836.1 GCA_025937955.1 Pyrinomonadaceae bacterium | reverse complement strand
TGCGGTCGACATGAAACTCGAAGTCGTGTTGCTCCGCGTTTCAGACGTCGATCGCACAAAGGCGTTCTATGAGAATCTCGGTTGGCGAGTCGACATTGATATCGCCGGCGGCGACTTCCGCGGCGTGCAGATAACGCCGCACAACTCGGAGGCTTCGATCATCTTCGGCAAGGGTACCAATTTAGCGAACCCCGGCTCAGCGAACCTGATTCTTGCCGTAGACGACATCGACGCCGCTCGCGATTATCTGACCGCCCGCGGTGTTGACGTGAGCGAGGTCTTTCATTACGCCGCTGGTCCATTCAACGATACTGTGAAGAACTCACGCGTGGCGGGGCGAGATCCTGAGGGTCGTTCTTACTTCTCGTTTGCCTCATTCGAGGATCCGGACGGGAACAGTTGGCTGCTTCAGGAGATCACGATGCGACTTCCTGGTCGTGAGTGGCAGTCACGAAGCACCGACGTTGCAAACCTTGCAGAGCTCCTGCACGAGACGGCGGAGCACCACGACCACTACGAAAAGACGCATGGCAAGCACAACTGGTGGGATTGGTACGCGCCCTACTTGAGCGCGCGCCAGAATGGCAGCAGCGCTGAGGAGGCAACCGCTGCCGCGAACAGCTACATGGAGAAGTTCGACGTGACTACTCTTTAGCATCCACAGGCAGCCCGGCTTCAGTCCAGGCATCGAAGCCGCCGTATAGCGGATGCGCATTCTTCAAACCGTGTTCCAACAATTCTTGCGCCACACGGGCGCTGGAAGCTTCATGTGGTCACGTACAGTAAGTTATTACGCTGCGGCCCCGCGGAATTTCGTCGAGATGCTGTTCTACTTCTTCCGCGGGGATGCGGATCGCTCCCGGTAGTTTCGTGTTCGCTTCAGCCCACGCCTTGGGGTTGCGCGTATCGACGAAGGTAAACGCCTCACCGCGATCCATACGCTGCTTCACTTCATCTACAGTAACTCTGGTTGCTTCCATCTCACCCTCCTTGAACAGTAAGAGTGAGCTAAAGTTTTTGTGCCTTTTGTGCTTTTTTGTGGCAAACCAGTGGTTTCATCACCGGACGAAATGTTCCGAAAAACATGTCGAACAACGGTGAAGTGACGCCAAAACGAAGTTCTGGCGTGTCATGGTGATGCAACAGGTGATATGTCTTGAGGTATTTGAAGAGGCGAAGTCGCGGTCGCCGGTGGTGCGACTGAAAATGTAGCCACTCGTAACAGGAATAACCTGCGGCTAAGCCGGTGAACAGGTAAGAAGCAACATGCAATGATCCGGTGATAACCCAGGCCGACAGAAAATACACCGTCGCGATGGGCAGGCTTAACACCAAACTCGCAAAGAGCCGGTTTTTTTCGCGCGGATGATCGTGATGTGAGATATGAGCCGCATAAAGCAACTTCTTACCGAACTCTGAACGCGCGCGGTAGTGGAAAATAAAGCGATGCAGCCCATACTCCATGAGCTCCCAACTCAACACTCCCAGGCCGATTAACAGGAAGTTCTGGTACCAGGAAAAACTTTTTTCAGATGTAATTACAATCAGGCAGGCAACGAGTGCGGTATAGAAGTACGCGGGCTTTAGATGTTTCCAACCCGTTCTAGCCACCTCTGACCTCTTACAACCAGTTTTGAGGAGGTATTGTTTAGTATGAAGTAACTGCGATTAGGTTGCCACGCACAACCTACAGACTGCTGAGCGACTTATATTAACCCAATTATTTTCGCTCTTGAAGAATATTAACGCAATTATTTTCGCTCTTGGAGAATCTGGACGGTTAAGGCAAAATACGAATTCTGCAGACCGGCGTCGCACTAAGCTTCGGTGCGCTCCCACGAAACCTTTCTGCAGTAAGCTCATCTCGCCGCTCGTCTGCTGAAGATCAAGTTAGCTTTATGAATCAGTAGTCCACGCCCACAAATAATATTTCCGTACGACGCAGATAAACAACGTTACCCAACGGTGTGGCCAAGCCGCCCAGGTTAACGACCCATTCCGATTATGCACTTGGTAAAGCTCCACGCTGGACCTACAATCAAATGGCAACGACGACGTATTTATGCGTTATAAGTTCAAACTGAAAGGACTTAAGACGACCGATGGAACTATCTCCATCCGTGCCTTACAACTCCTCGTTGATACGCTGATCGAGACTTGTGAGCGTGGTCTTCGACTGGCCGTTCAAGGTGAGAGTGTTAAGCGTGGTCCAATTCCAGGTTGGCTGGCGCGGTCGCTTGATTTTACAGTCACGGGAATTAAGAAAGGCTCGACTACAATTCTAGTAGACGCGCCACCTTTAGGTGAAACTGCGCCTGACCAAATCAAACAACAGGATCTCTGGTTTTCGAAACCCACGCCCGAAGACACGGCTATCACCCTGGTTAGCCGTTCGGTAAAAGAAGTGATTTCGCAGAATTTCGAAAGCTACGCGTACGACAAAGGTGTTCTGGATGGGTTACTATCGTTTGACACTTTCTTCAAAATGTACGGGGATAAAGTCATGGTCCAAGCGAGCGGCCGGCCAGCCGAAAACTTTTCATTAAGTGCATCTGAGCTCGAAAAAGTAAGAGAGCTCAAGGCTGAGATACCGGACCCAATCGCAATAGTTATTTCCGGAAAGTTTGATGTCATTCAGCATAGTAGTCGCAAATTCCATCTCGTCCTGAGCAACGGTCAAGTGATTCTCGGAACGATCGATCGAGATATTCTCAACGTGGAAGACATGCGCAAGTTTTGGGGAAAGAAAGTAACTATTAAAGGTATCC
>JAICQI010000953.1 GCA_025937955.1 Pyrinomonadaceae bacterium | reverse complement strand
TTCAATGCTGGCCCAGATACGTAGCATCGCATATCGCCTCAGTCAGGAGAAGATTGCTTTCGGCGACCGCGTCGCGCTTATTGGTGAAAACCATCCAAACTGGGCCATTGCTTATTTGGGAATAATCTATCGCGGTGCGGTAGTCACGCCAATGGACCCGGCTGCCACAACACAGGCACTCGGCGCCTTTCTCAAAGGCTCTGAAGCGAAGCTCGCGTTTGTTTCACCTGCTTCGGTAGATAAGTTTCGGGCTGCCTGTGAGCTTATTGGCAGCAACATCCCTGCGGTTGCTTTACGTCCGCTGACTCAGCCTGATGGCCTGGCGCATTTTGAAGACTGGGCCGAAACGCCGACGCCGAAAGAATTCAATGAAGCTCCACCACCGGCTCGCGCAGACGACCTCGCACTTCTCATGTACACGTCAGGTACGACTGGAGCCCCCAAGGCCGTGCCGCTTACGCATGGAAACATTTACGCGGAGAGCGATAAGGTCGAGGAAGTGATGCGTATTGGCGATCGGGAAGTGCTCGTAAGCCTGCTGCCGCTGTTCCACGCCTATTCGCAAATCGTAAATCTTTGGCTTGCCACAACGGTAGGTGCGCGGGTGGTCTATCTCACGGAATTAAGTAGTGCCGGAATTGAACGAGGCTTAAGAGAGAGTGGGGCGACTGCGCTCGTCGGTGTGCCGCGACTCTGGTATCTGTTTCATAAGAAGATCTGGGATGGTGTGCGGGCACGCTCCTGGCCTGTGAGGATGATGTTTCGTCTCATGCTCGCGGCCAATGGGTGGCTGCGTGACTGGTTTGGTTTGAATGCCGGTCGATGGTTTTTCAAACCCATTCACCAGTCTTTTGGCGGGAAGCTACGACTTGCAGTTTCGGCTGGAGCCAGCTTCGACGAAGATGTGGCGAGGGATTTTCATCACTTGGGTTTCACAATTCTCCAGGGTTATGGTTTGACGGAGACTGCCGGCGCCGCAACGGTGACGCGCTTCGAAGACAACAAGATCGGATCCGTCGGCACGCCGCTCAACGGTGTCGAGGTCAAGATCGATCAGCCTAACGCGGAGGGAATCGGCGAAGTCTTGATCCGCGGACCGATTGTGATGTCGGGCTATTATCAAAATCCTGAAGCTAACCGCGAGGTATTTACCAGCGATGGCTGGTTTCGCTCCGGCGATCTGGGCCGATTTGATAAGCAGGGACATCTTTATATCGTCGGGCGTGGGAAGGACGTCATCAAATTACCCTCTGGCAAAAACGTTTTCCCTGAAGACGTCGAGGCCCATTACGAACAATCGCCGTTTGTTAGCGAAGTCTGCGTGATCGGCGTAAGAGACGAATCAAGCGAATTCAAAAGAGCGGAAAAACTGCGTGCTGTAGTGGTGCCGAACTTTGAATATCTCAAAGCTCAACACATAGGCAATGCACGTGAGTGGGTCGTTTGGGAGTTGGAGAACCTCGGAAGGGAACTGCCCGAATACCAGCGCGTGCATGATTTTATTCTGCGTGCTGAGCCCTTACCGCGCACCTCCACTCGCAAAGTAAAGCGGTTCGAAGTGAAAAGCCGGCTCGAAGAACTGGAGCAGCGGAACGGGAAGAAACGAGAGGCAAAGCCGGTTCAATTCAGCGAGGCAGAGCAAGCGTTGATGAATTCCGTTGCAGGGCGAGCGACGGTCGCAGCAGTGAAACAGCACAACCATGACGTCGAGTTGATTCATCCACACATGCATTTCGAGATCGATCTCGGGCTGGACTCTCTGGCGCGCACTGAATGCTTTGCAAGTGTCGAACAAACACTGGGTATAGAACTCGATCC
>JAICQI010000630.1 GCA_025937955.1 Pyrinomonadaceae bacterium | reverse complement strand
GTTAGATCACCAATGCGAACTTCAAACTCTCCCGGTTCCAGCACAGGCTTGTTCGCAGCGCCGATGAACGACAAGTCCTCGCCGCGCAACTTGAAAGTCAGCGTACGACTCTGCCCCGGCTCGAGACTAATCTTTGCAAACCGGCGCAAGCGCCTATTCGGTGGCGATATCGAAGCGACCAAGTCGCTTACGTAAACAAGCACTGCCTCTTTTCCGGCGCGACTGCCCGTATTCTTGACCGTCACTGTCACCGGCAATTCTTCGTTCGCGGCAATCGTTTGTTTGCCGAGCTTCAGATCGCTGTAAGCAAACGTGGTGTAACTCAAGCCTTCGCCAAACTTGAACTGAGGATTAAACGCCATGTTGCCAAACGCGGTGTTCTCGGTTTCGAAAGGTTTGTGATCGTAGTTGATCAGACCGTTGGGCGTGCGCGGGTAAGTGAACGGAAGTTTACCGCTCGGATTATGATCACCGAACAACACATCGGCGATCGCCGTTCCGCCTTCATTGCTCGGGTTATACGCCATCACGATCGCGTTCATACTATCTGCAATGCGATTGATGATGCGCGGGCGTCCTTCGACCAGCACGAGCACCATCGGTTTGCCGGTTGCTTTGAGCGCTTCGGCGAGTTTTAACTGCGGTTCACCGATTGTCAGATCAGTAATGTTCCCCGGCGTTTCACAGTAAGAACCCTCGCCGAGCGCCAGCACAATCACATCGACATTTTGCGCCGCGCGTACTGCGGCCGGGATATCAACCTCGCTTTCCTGATCCGTGGGTGTGCTGTTTGAAGGTCCGGGAGCTCTCGTGATCTTCGTTCCCTGCACGAAGGTGACGTTGCCGGCGCCGATCTTCGCTTCGATCGCTTTGCGGATCGTGTGTCGATCCTTGGGATAGAGCGATTCTTCTGATCCCTGCCAGACGTAGGTCCAACCGTTGTTCATCGAGATCAACGAATCGGCGGTTGGTCCAGTGACGAGTACTTTCGCGGTCTTGGCCAGCGGCAGAACGTTGTTCGAATTCTTCAGCAGCGTGATCGATTCGCGCGCCGCGTCTAAGCTGACTTGCCTGTACTCCGGCAATGCAAATTTCGACTTAACCGATGCGTCGGGCATCGGTTTCTCAAACAGTCCGAGCTCGAACTTCACGCGCAGTATTCGTCGCACCGCTTCGTCGATTCGCGATTGCGGCACCGCGCCTTCTTTCACGAGCGCGATCAGATGATCCGCGAAACTGTAATCGTTCGGCACCATGCTCATGTCGATGCCGGCCAGGATCGCGAGGCGCGTGGCTTCTTTTTCGTCAGCGGCGATGCGCCACGTAGTGACGAGCTTCTTAATGTCTTCCCAGTCAGAGACTACGAAACCTTTGAAGCCGAGCTCGTTGCGCAAAATATCAGTCAGGATGTGGCGGTTGATGTGACCGGGGACGCCATTGATCTCGCCGGAGTTGATCATGATCGTGCGCGCGCCGGCTTTAACTGCGGCGTCGAACGGTGGGAGAAAATATTCGCGCAGGTAATTCTCGGGGATCCACGCGGGCGTGCGGTCTCTTCCGGTCAGCGGAAAGCTGTAGCCCATGTAGTGCTTCAAGCTCGAGGCCACCTGACTTTGCGATGACACGTCTGCGCCTTCGAGTCCACGCACAAAAGCTACGCCCATCACTTTCGCGAGATATGGATCTTCACCGAATGTCTCCCAGAAGCGAGGCCACAGTGGATTGCGACCGAGATCGAGAACTGGAGAAAAGCTCCAGGGCATGGCAGCGGCGCGCGTTTCTATGGCCGTGATCTCTGCGGCGCGCTTCATCAGCTCCGGATTGAACGTGGCGGCCATGCCGATCTCTTGCGGGAAGAGCGTGGCGCCCTGGACGTAGTTCGCGCCATGGATCGAGTCGATGCCGTAGATGACGGGAATGCCGAGACGCGATTTTTTTGCGGCCCCTTGAATCTCGCCGATTATTTCGTGCCAGCGGTCAACGGTAAGAGCTTGATCGGAGACGTTGAGAATCGAGCCGACGCCGTACTTCACGACCGCCTTTTCGAGCTTTGCCGGATCGATTTTGACGTCCTGGTCCCTTCCATTGACGACCATGCCGATCGCCAGCTGGGTCATCTGTCCGACCTTCTCTTCGAGCGTCATGCGCTTGAGCAGGTCTTCGATTTTCCGCGTGTGGTCGCGTTCAGGACCGGTGCGGACGGTTCTCTGGAAAAACTCGTCGCTATCCGGGAGATCGTTTGCTGTTTGTGCCTTGACGGCGATGATCGGTTGGAGCGCGAAGCACAGTGTAAGACTGACGACCCTCAGGGCGACTACAGGAATTCGCATCTCTATTTTGTTTTCCTCAGGCAGGATTCAGGAACGCGGCTATTTTAACAAAAGCCAGCCACAAAAAGGCACAAAAGTCACAAAAAACATTCTTGGGTCGGGTCAGTACCGAACGCGGTAGCGTCGGGTCTGAAAACGACGAGCCACCCGACGCTACCGCGTTACGGTACTGACCCGACCCAAGTTGAGGCTAAAGAAATTTTAAACATACGGGGGACGGGATTTCTTCGATGTAATCGGCGGGCGCGAGCCGGCCCGTGCGGGGGTCGATGGAGAAGGTGACGACGTTGTCTGAGCGTTGATTTGCGACAAGCAAAAAGCGCCCTGACGGATCGATAGTAAAGTTGCGTGGCCAGTTGCCTTGGGTTGAGACATGTTGGACCAGCTTGAGCTTGCCACTAAGCGGATCAATCTCGTAAACGACGATGCTGTTGTGGCCGCGGTTCGACCCGTAAAGAAATTTACCTGACGGCGATACGTGAACGTCAGCGCAGTAACTAACGCCTGAGAAATCGCTCGGCAAGGTTGAAACCGTATCGATGTGAGCGAGCGTTCCGTTAACCTCGTTGTACCTGAAAGCAGTCATCGTCGAATCAAGCTCATTGATGACGTAAAGAAACCGACCCGTAGGATGCAATGTTAGATGACGAGGGCCGGCGCCTGCCTGAAGCTCCGCAAAGGGTTGTTGGGCTGCCGTTAGTTTTCCGGTTGCGCGATCAAAGCGATAGATCATCACTTTGTCGATCCCAAGATCCGCGGCGAGCGCGTGTCGCTCGAAACGATCGAGGATGATGCAGTGCGCGTGTGGCCCTTTTTGTTGTTCTTTGGGACCCGAGCCTTTGTGTTGCTCGATGTCCATCACGAACCCGAGCGTGCCGTCTGAGCGTAGCTGCATCACGCTGACACTGCCACCGGTATAGTTTGCGACGAAGAGCAGGCTTTTTTTGTTGTCGATGCTGAGATGGCAAGGGTCGGCGCCTTGAGTGGCCTGTTCATTCAGCAAGTAAAGGTTTCCGGTGCCGCGTTCGATCTTGTAAGCGCTGACACCACCGCCCGGCTTCCCGGCATACTGGCCCATCTCATTCACCGCGTACAGGTACCGCTTCGTTCGATCGATCGCGAGAAAAGATGGATTGATGGAACTGATGGAGGTGAAACGTGTCAGCTTCCCGCTTTCGGGATTAAAGTGATAACCGTAGATGCCTTCGCTCTTGCCTGATGTGTAGGTGCCCACGTACAGGACACGAGGCTGGTTGGACCATGCATGCGTTCTCGAAGCTATTGCTCCAAGCAAGCCAATGCCGCCAGCTCTCAGAAACTGACGGCGTGAAAAGTTATCAACTGTCACCGGCGACTCCGAATCGTCTGATTTGCAAACGAGCGTCGCTTCTTCCTAGTCGAGTTTGAAAGAAAAAGCAAGGCCCTGACTTTCGCCAGGGCCTTCAGCTTTCAGTGTGTGCTCCCCTTTGATTACCTGCCACGATCAGTCAACACGTGATCCTGGCGCTTCTCTGCTAATGCCTTATCCAACGCCTTCTCGCGATCGGAGACGTGAATCTCACGTCCGGTTTGGCTGCCCGCCGTCCAGAACTCTGCCAGAAAATAAAGATCGCCATACTGATGGAAGACCAGTCGTGTTTCTTGCTGGACATCGTTTGCACGAACCGGTCTGGTCAGAATCATTGCCTTGCCGGCATT
>JAICQI010000703.1 GCA_025937955.1 Pyrinomonadaceae bacterium | reverse complement strand
TAGGCCTATTGTAATGATCGATCTGTCGCCCGCATTCGCGGGCTTGAAAACTCGGTCGTACTTTTTACCTGGGGTTTACGCCCCAGGCTTTATGCCTGCGCCTGCTTCGCAGGCTAAGAGATGGAAGGTGCGGCTTCTTACGCGTTTAGTTATTCTTAGTCGTGTCTAGTGACCCAAAACAGCACCGCTCGTTGACAGTACAAGCCTTTTGGCTGCTGATCGCCAAAACCCTCGCGTTCATGTTTGCGTTTGCGCTGCCGGTTTTACTGACCCGCAGCCTGAGCCAGAATGAATATGGGTTGTTCAAGCAGGTCTTCCTCATTATCACCACTGCCACCGCGCTGCTGCCGCTCGGCTTCGGCCTGAGCGCTTACTATTACCTGCCGCGCGAAACTGATACCAAACGTCGCGGACAGATAATCTTAAACATCCTGCTGTTCAATTTGATCATGGGGGCCGTGGCCTGTCTGGTGCTGGTTTTTTGGCCGGGGCTCATCGCCAGGATTTTCAACGACCCGACGATCCCAACCTACGCACAGCTGGTCGGCGTCGTGATCCTGTTCTGGTTATTCTCAGCCTTCCTGGAAATTGTTCCGATAGCTAACCAGGAGTTGAGACTGGCGACGATATTTATCGTCTTCGGGCAGCTCACGCGCACGATCCTGCTACTCGCAGCCGCGATCGTTTTCGATAGCGTGCAGGCGTTGGTTTATGCAGGCCTGATTCATGGAGCTATTCAAAGTATAGTTTTGCTCTGGTATGTCTGTTCCCGGTTCCCCGGATTCTGGCGGGCGTTCGATTGGTCTTTAACGGTCAAGCAGATTGCATATGCGCTTCCTTTCGGGATTGCAGGGTTGCTCTTTACGATTCAGACAGATCTGCACAATTACTTTGTCTCAAACCAGTTTAGTGCGGCCACGTTTGCCATTTATTCGATTGGCGTATCCCAGGTGCCTCTGGTTGGCATCCTGCGAGATTCTGTTAGCTCAGTGATATTGCCACGTATTAGTTACTTACAGGAACAGGGTCAGCCGCGCGAGATCGTAGTGCTGATCGCGAATGCGATTCGAAAGCTGGCGGCAGTATATCTTCCCATCTACGTTCTCTTACTCATTACAGGTCGCGAATTTTTAACTTTTATGTTCACCTCGGCCTACGCAGCAAGTTGGCCCATCTTTGTGATCAATTTGACGCTGCTGCCGCTGGCCTTGCTGGAAGTGGACGCGGTGGTGCGCGCTTACGAACAGCATCGTTATTTCCTGCTCAAACTACAGGTCGTGTTATCAGTCTTGATGGTATTTGGACTTTGGCACGGTATCGCGAATTTTGGTCTGGTAGGCGCGATCAGCGTGGTGGTGGTGATCAACTTCCTGTTGCGTGTTGTGCTTGCGCTCAAATTTAGTCGCGTGCTCGGCGCAGGTGTGCGGGACCTTCTGCTCCTGAAAGACGTCGGGAAGATCATTGTGGCGTCAGCCGTGGCTGGGGTGCTTTGTCTGTTTGTGCACTCGCTGTTGATTGCGAACGGGACGCGGCCGTTCATCGTGCTCGTGGTTTGCGGGGCCACTTTTGCCGCCGTGTACTTGCCGGCAATCCTGTTGCTGGGTGTGCCGACCGATGACGAGCGCGAGAAGGTGCGGCGCGGCGTCGAGCGGTTTGTTTACCTCAGACGCTCCGCGGATTCAGTTTTGTAAAGGTTGTAATGACATGCGTGGACTTCTCGAATTACCTCGCCCGATAAAGCGACTGATACCGCCGCAGATCAAACGCTCCGCGAGATCGGCAGTTTTGTCGTACATGTTCCGCCAGGCAATGCGGGATGTCGCCAAGCTTGCCCCCGGCGAGATGCCGTCGCGTGAGTTGCTCAAGAAGCTGCGAATGGGATGGGACAACCAGGGTTGGGATGCCAAGCTCGATTACATGGAGGAGATTCTCAGGCGCGCGCTCGAGACAAAAGGGCCAGTGCTTGAATGTGGCAGTGGTTTGACAACGCTTCTGTTGGGTCAACTGGCCGGACGGCGTGGCGTCGAGACGTGGTCGCTGGAACACAACGCTGAATGGCACGGGCGCGTTTCGAGTGCGCTTGCGCGGCATCGCGTGCAGGGAGTCCATTTGTGTTTCGCACCGCTGCGCGACTACCAGGAGTTTAATTGGTACGATCCGCCTTTGGCTGAGATGCCGGCACGGTTTAGTCTCGTAATTTGCGATGGTCCGCCGGATTTGGCGAATGGCGGGCGTTATGGATTGCTTCCGGTTCTCGGCGATCGACTCGCTCCGGGTACGGTGATTCTATTTGACGACGTGAGGGAGCCGGGCCAGCCGGAAGTGTTACGGCGTTGGGAAACCGAGCGCGGCGTCAATGTGGAGTTGCGAGAGACGGAAGAGGTGTCGTTCGCGCTGGTAACGTGTCCTTAAGCCGCAGATTCACGCGGATGTACGCAGATCTGCGTAATCAGCGTAAATCTGCGGTAGATAACTGTCGGAGTTTCTGATGTGTGGAATTGTCGGTATCGCGGGTTCGTTTTCGCGTGAGCAGTGTGTCGAGATACTGCGGAAGATGAATGCTGCGATCGTGCATCGCGGGCCGGATGACGAGGGAATCTGGGCCGAGGATGGTTTCGGGTTTGCGATGCGCCGGCTCAGCATCATCGACCTTGCGGGCGGCCACCAGCCGATGTGGGACGACCGGTCCTCTACCGGAGTGGTCTTCAATGGCGAGGTTTACAACTACCGCGCGCTTCGCGAACAACTCATAAACCGCGGACATCAGTTTCACACGACCAGCGACACCGAAGTCGTTCTGAAGACGTTGGTCCAATCAGGCCTGCCCGGCATCCACACGTGGAACGGCATGTTTGCAGTGGCGGCGTGGAATCGCAATGAGAAGAAGCTGGTTCTTATCAGAGATCGGATGGGCGTCAAGCCGCTCTATTACTTCTACGATGGAAAGACTTTTCTTTTTGCGTCAGAGATAAAAGCGATTTTAGCCTCCGGTTTAGTCGAACGGTCTATCAACCGCCAGGCGCTCTGGGATTACCTCACGTTTCGCTTCGTTCCCGGCCCGGAAACTATTTGGACCAACATTCGAAAACTCGCGCCCGCTCATCATCTTGAGCTCGTTCCCGGTCGCGAACCCGTTGAGACTCGTTACTGGAAAAGCGATGTTCGCGAAGGTTCAGACAATCACCACACCCAAGCGCAACTCGACAACGAATTCGCCGAGCTTTTTCTTGACTCGGTTCGATTGCGGCTCGAAGCTTCAGACGTTCCGGTGGGCGTGATGTTGAGTGGCGGTCTGGACTCCAGCGCTGTCGCGGCTGCGGCAATCGAGCTCGGACATCGCAACTTCCACACCTTCTCCGTCGGTTTTGAGCAAGGTGGTTACTACTCCGAGCTTCCCTACGCGCGCAAAGTTGCGGAACACGTGGGCGCGAACTATCACGAGGTCGTCATCGGGCAGAAAGAGTTTCTCGAAATGCTGCCCGAGCTTGTCTACTACTCCGATGAGCCGTTGGCTGATCTGGCGGCCGTCCCGTTACTCGCGGTCAGCCG
>JAICQI010000657.1 GCA_025937955.1 Pyrinomonadaceae bacterium | reverse complement strand
GAAGGAACGTCGTTACGGTTATCCATTCGCAAACTGCACACACTGCGGACCACGCTTCTCCATCGTGAAGGAAGTTCCATACGATCGTGTCAACACGACAATGGCGGACTTCCCCATGTGCGTTGACTGTAAGAATGAATATCTACAGCCCGCCGACCGCCGCTTTCACGCGCAACCGATCGCTTGTCCGACCTGTGGCCCAACGATCTGGCTGGAACAGGTCGAGACGAACGGCGCATCGCCTTATTCGGCGCCTCATCTGGCGGCGTTGGAATCCGCTATCGAGTTGTTAAAGAGCGGCGCGGTGGTGGCGATTCGCGGGCTGGGTGGGTTTCACCTGGCCTGCGACGCCACAAATGCTGAAGCCGTGCAGCGACTGCGCCGGCGTAAACATCGATACGGAAAACCGTTCGCGCTAATGGCACGAGACGTCGATATGATTCGGCGGTACTGCAACCTGAGTCCGGTTCACGCAGAGTTGTTGCAGAGTCCCGAAGCTCCGATCGTGTTGATCCCAGCCGACGGTCCCGAGAAGTTGCCGGACGGCATCGCACCAGGTCTGAATTCCGTAGGTTTCATGTTGCCGTACACGCCGCTACATCTATTGATCACACGACAGATCGATCAACCTTTGGTCATGACGAGCGGTAACATCTCGGACGAGCCACAAGTCACGAGTCTCGATCGCGCGCGGAGCGGCTTGCGTGGCATCGCAGATGCGATGTTGATGCACAATCGCGAGATCGCAAACCGGATCGACGACTCAGTCGTGCGGATCGTGGCCGGTAAGCCATCGCTGATTCGGCGTGCCCGCGGTTATGCGCCCAGTGCCGTGTCGCTACCACCCGGCTTCGACGGCGCGCCCGACCTGCTCGCTTTTGGCGGCGAGTTGAAAGCCACTTTCTGCGTTTTGAAAGACGGCGCCGCAATCCTCTCGCAACACCAGGGCGATCTCGAAGACGTTTCCACGTTCGAGGATTACCAGAAGAACCTGCAACTCTATTCAAAGATTTACGATCATCGGCCGCGCCTGCTGGTGGCGGACATGCATCCCGAATATCTCTCCGCAAAACTCGCAAAACAGCGCGCAGGCGACGACAAGTTACCACTGCTGGAAGTTCAGCATCATCACGCGCACATCGCCAGTTGCATGGTGGAAAACGGTATCGCGCTTGATGCTCCGCCCGTGCTCGGTATCGCGATCGACGGATTGGGCTTCGGCGGTGACGGCACGATCTGGGGCGGTGAGTTTCTGCTGGTTAATTACCAAAGCTACCGGCGAGTGGCAGCGTTCAAGCCTGTTGCGATGGTGGGCGGTGTTCAGGCTATTCGCGAGCCCTGGCGAAACACGTATGCGCATCTCGTCGCTGCACAAGGTTGGGCGCAGTTTGTCGAAAAGTTTTCTACACTCGATCTTTGTAGCTACTTGAGCGCCAAGCCGCTGAAGACGATCGATCGCATGTTGGAGACAGGATTAAACGTTCCGCTGGCAAGCTCGTGCGGGCGGCTTTTTGATGCGGTTGCGGCAGCTTTGGGACTGTGCGCCGACCACGCTCTCTTCGAAGGTCAGGGCGCGATGGAATTGGAAGCCTTGGCCGAGAAGTGGCAATCGTCGCCTGACGAAGAGCCGTATAACTTCGCGATCAACGAGCATGATGGTCTGCTCCACCTCGATTCGTTACCGATGTGGCAATCGCTGTTGGAGGATCTTGGCCGGCAGGCTCCGGTGGCCCAGATGGCACTTCGCTTTCATCACGGACTCGCGCGTGCAATTCGCGACATGGTCGCGCGCATTCGCGGCATGCGTTGGGCCAACTCGCTCAACACCGTCGCTCTCAGCGGCGGCTGTTTCCAAAACAAGCTCCTGTTAGAAGAAGTCGTGCGGTTACTCGAAGCAGATGGTTTACGTTGTCTCTTGCACGCCAAAGTCCCAAGCAACGACGGAGGACTGGCGCTAGGTCAGGCTGCTATTGCTGCAGCGCGTCATATCAACCAATGAGGAAAAAGCAATGTGTCTTGGAATTCCTGGCCAAATCATAAAAATCACCAACGCTGAAAAGCAGATGGCGCTCGTCGACGTTAGTGGTGTCCAACGAGAAATAAGCCTGGAGTGTGTGGTTGACGAATATCATCCACTCGAAAGGTGCGTTGGCCACTGGACGTTGGTCCATGTCGGCTTCGGCATGAGCCTGATTAACGAGGACGAGGCGGAAGCGACGTTGAAGGTCCTGAAAGAGCTTGGCGAAGTACAAGCGGAGCTCCAGGCGATGAAGGAATCGGCGTCGAGCCCGCCGGCTGAAGTAGCGGCGTAAAAGTAATGAGTGCAGCCGAAGATCCAAACCTGAAGGGGCTTTACCCGTTCCTGCACGGCAAGAAGCAAGATCCGTCATCAATGAATGCGGCCTTGCTCGAATCCGTCGCGCAAAAGTCAGCTCATCATCACAAGGTGGTTGACGAGTTTTTTGCGAAGAACGGGCAGGAAGTCGTTGCCACGGCTGGAGCGATTGCGGATGTGTATCGTCGTAACGGCCGGCTCTTTACGATGGGCAACGGCGGGTCGAGCTGCGATGCGGCGCACGTGGCGGTTGAGTTTCTGCACCCGGTGACTGCCGGACGCGTTGCGTTGACCGCGATCGATCTGACGGCCGATCGGACCATGATGAGCGCGGTAGCCAACGACGTCGGGTTCCAGCACGTCTTTGTTCGCCAGGTGATTGCGCAGGCGCGTCGCGGTGATGGACTGGTCGGCCTCTCGACCAGCGGGAACTCTGACAACCTTGTGAAAGCTTTTGTGAAGGCAAAGGAAATGGGTGTAATCACCATCGGCCTGGCCGGAATGAGCGGCGGCGAGATGGCAAAGGTCGGGTTGGACCACTGCCTCGTGGTCGAAACCGATAGCATTCACCGGGTACAGGAATGCCACGTCATCATCTACCACATTCTCTGGGACCTGGTGCACACACTACTGGCAGACAATCGCGGTTCACTGGCCGTCTCGCAATGAGAATCCAACTGTAGGGGCGGCACTCCGTGGCCGCCCGTGGTTCGAGACATACATTTATTGGGTAAACGGGCGGCCACGGAGTGCCGCCCCTACAGTTGCACCATTTAACCGAAACGAAAAGAAAGAAGACAACATGAAATACGTTGACGAATTCCGAGATCCTGAGAAGGCGCAATTTCTGTTGGAGGAAATTCGCACTCTCGTCCCCCAGATCCGAAATCAACGCAGTAGCAGCAGTCCCATCTACATCATGGAAGTTTGCGGAGGTCATACGCACGCGATCTTCCGCTACGGTGTGGAGACAATGCTGCCCGACGGCATCGAGTTGATCCACGGCCCCGGCTGTCCCGTTTGCGTGTTGCCTATGGGACGAGTCGACGACTGCGTCGCACTCGCCCACATGCCCGGCATGATCTTCACCACGTTCGGCGACGCGATGCGCGTGCCCGGATCGAAAGAAAGTCTGCTCCAGGCGAAAGCGAACGGGGCCGACGTGCGCATGGTCTACTCGCCTCTCGACTCCCTGCGCATTGCTAAAGAGAATCCGGACCGTCCGGTCGTCTTCTTCGCCCTGGGCTTCGAAACAACCATGCCCAGCACCGCGTTCACTGTGTTGCGAGCGAAGAAAGAAGGCATCACAAACTTCTCACTCTTCTGCAATCACATCACGATCATCCCGACGATCAAAGCGATACTCGACTCGCCCGATCTACATTTGGACGGGTTCCTTGGACCAGGCCACGTCAGCATGGTTATCGGCATGCGGCCCTATCAATTTGTGGCTCGCGACTATGGCAAGCCGGTGGTGATTGCCGGCTTTGAACCGCTGGACATCATTCAAT
>JAICQI010000480.1 GCA_025937955.1 Pyrinomonadaceae bacterium | reverse complement strand
CTGGAGTCGATGGTGTCCAATCCCGAACAGCGTGTGTGTGACCTGAACATGTTGACGCCGGCAGAGCGACATCGACTGCTCGTGGCGTTTAATGAGACGCGTGCAGATTATCCGCGCGATGAGAGTTTGACACGCCTGTTCGAGGAGCAGCTGAGACGAACGCCTGATGCCGTTGCCGTAGTGGATGACAATGGGCAGACAACCTACCGGGAATTGGACAGGCGCGCCAATCAGTTAGCAAATTACTTGCGCAGGACTGGCGTGGGTCCCGAGGTGTTGGTTGGCATTTGTACGGAACGCTCGACTGAAATGCTCGTCGATGTGTTAGCTACTCTGAAGGCTGGTGGGGCATACGTCCCCTTAGACCCTCGATTTCCGCAAGCGCGGCTCTCCTACATGCTGAGCGATACACGCGTGCCGGTGATACTCACCGAGGAGCGCTTCGCAAGCATGCTTCCGGATCATAGCACCATTGTTATTTGCCCGAGTTCCAGCGATAAAGAAGCCATTGCGCGAGAGAACAGCCAACCACCGGAAAACCTCACCCTGCCGGACAATCTAGCCTATGTCATTTATACGTCGGGCTCCACGGGAAAGCCGAAGGGAGTTCAAATCTCACAGCGCTCTCTAATCAATCAACTCTACGCCATGAAGCGTGAGCCGGGGTGTACCGAGCATGACGTTTTCCTTTCACTCACAACTTTGTCTTTCGACATTGCTGCCCTCGAACTATTTCTCCCGCTCATTGTGGGAGGGCGAGTGATCGTGTTGACCCACGAAGCGGCGAGAGACAACAACCTGTTGTCGGTCCATCTCGCTAATTCTCGCGCCACGATGATGCAGGCAACACCGACAATGTGGCGCCTGCTCGTTGACTCGGAGTGGAAGAGCAATAGTCAGCTGAAGGTTCTAAGCGGAGGTGAAATGTTGCCGTCCGACTTGGTCCACAAGCTGCTGGAGCGTGAGGCATGTCTATGGAATCTATATGGACCAACCGAGACGACAATCTGGTCAACAGTTCACCATGTGACGCGTGAAGCCAATTCAATATCGATTGGCCGCCCGATTGCGAATACCCAAATCTACATCCTGGACTCACGTCTGCAACCACTTCCTGCCGGCCTTCCGGGCGAGCTCCAAATTGGAGGTGACGGCTTATCACGCGGCTACCTGGGAAGAGCCGATTTAACGGCGGAAAAATTTATTCCGAATCCGTTTAGTAGAGAAATTGGAGCGCGTTTGTATTGCACGGGTGACCGGGCGCGCTACCTGCCGGACGGAAACATAGAGTTTCTTGGTCGTGTTGACCAGCAGATAAAAGTAAGAGGCTACCGCATCGAACCGGCTGAAATTGAAGCCGCAATGGCGGAGCACGCAGGCGTGCGTGAGTGCGCGGTAGCGCTGCACACGAGTCATGGGGACCAGCGCTTAATCGGTTACGTCGTCGGGCGCCCGACAAAAGAGCCTGCGCCGCTGTCGACGAATGACCTGCGAGAGTTCCTCAAGACGAGATTGCCTGATTATATGATTCCTTCCATCTTTGTTGAATTGGACGGCCTGCCGTTGACCCCGAGCGGAAAGGTTGACCGCAAGGCATTACCTGAGCCGGACATTGCGGGTGTCAAATCAGAAATAGAGTACGTGGAGCCACGCACGCATACCGAAAAGGTCATCGCCGGCATATACGCCAAGGTACTCGGCGTCGAGCGGGTAGGCGCGCATGACAACTTCTTTGAGTTCGGCGGACATTCGCTACTGGCGACTCAGGCTGCATCCCGTTTGAGGGACGCCTTCGCGGTGGAGGTGACGTTGCGCGAGATCTTTGATGCTCCGGTGGTCGAGACCCTGGCAAAATTCATTGAGCAGTCGTCTAATGGCAGCCAAGATCTCAACAATGTAAAAAGCCCACCCCCCTCGGATGATTTGCAGGTCGGACAACAATCTAGTTTACGCAAGCACGCCTGAGGTTAACTCACAAGTCCGAAAAAGCATTAAGCCGCAGATTCACGCAGATCTGCGTAAATCCGCGTTAAATCTGCGGCTAAAGTCTACAGACCTGGTCCAACAACGAGCCTTGAGGAAATATGGTTTCAAATTTCGGTATTAACGCGCCGGTCGAGTCGTCTCGTATATGGGAGATCGACCTCGGCCAAACTTTGGTCGAACTCCTTCGCAGGAGACGGCCTGAGCAATTCAACCGGACGGCTTACACTTTCCTGGTTGATGGCGAGACTGAAGAAGTCAGCCTGACTTACGGAGAGCTGGACGTTAAGGCGCGCGCCATCGCCGCACGGCTGCAACGCTTAGCAGCACTCGGTGAGCGCGTGCTGCTGCTCTATCCGCCCGATTTAGAATACATCGCCGCGTTCTTCGGCTGCCTCTACGCCGGAGCGGTGGCTGTCCCTGTCTTCGCGCCTCGCGCTAACCGTTCGCTCTCTCGTCTTCAAGCCATCGCCGCTGACGCGGAGGCGAAAGTAGTGTTGACGACGTCAGCGGTTTTCTCTCGCATCGAACCCTTTCTGGCACAGGTCTCTGAGTTACAGGCCATGCATTGGCTAGTGACAGACAACATCGATGAGGAGACGGCGCAGGAGTGGAAAGAACCGCACATCGATGGCGACACACTGGCATTCATTCAATATACCTCCGGCTCAACTGCCTTGCCGAAGGGCGTCATGGTGAGCCACGCCAATATTCTGCACAACGAAAGGATGATTCAGAGTGCTTTCAGGCAAACCGAGCAATCGGTGATTGTCAGCTGGTTGCCGCTTTATCACGACATGGGCCTGATAGGCGGCGTGCTACAGCCGCTCTATGTTGGCGCGCATTGCATATTAATGTCACCGGTCTCCTTCCTGCAGAAACCTTTACGTTGGCTTCAGGCGATCTCTCGTTATCGTGCAACCACAAGTGGTGGTCCAAATTTCGCTTACGACATGTGTGTACAAAAGATCGATCCGTCGCGTCGCACGGAACTCGATCTGAGCAGTTGGAGTGTAGCTTTCAACGGTGCTGAGCCTGTTCGCGCAGAAACGCTGAAGCAGTTTGCGAAGGCTTTTGAGCCTTGCGGCTTTCAGCCGGAAGCTTTCTTCCCGTGCTACGGGTTGGCTGAAGCCACTTTATTCGTCTCAGGCACTCCAGTAGTAAGACCACCCGTAATCAAGACGTTTGCGGCAGAGTCGCTGGCTAAACATCGCGTTGAAGAGCAGTCGAAGGATACGGATGTTGACGTGCAGGAGTTGGTGAGCTGCGGTACGACTCTGCTGGGCCAGGAAACGTTGATCGTTAACCCCGAAACCTCAACGCCATGTGCACCCAATGAAGTCGGCGAAATCTGGATCACGGGCGACAGCGTGGCGCAGGGTTACTGGCACCGGCCGGACGAGACGCAGAACAGCTTTCGCGCGCGACTTGCGGGCGTATCAGATAAAACGTTTCTACGCAGCGGAGACCTCGGGTTCCTGCACGACGGCGAGCTGTTCATTACCGGGCGCCTTAAAGATTTGATCATTATCCGCGGCCGCAATCTCTACCCGCAGGATATTGAGCAGACGGTGGCGGAGTGTCATGCAGACTTGCGACGTGGAGGTGGCGTGGCCTTCTCCGTGGAGGTGGAAGGTGAAGAGCGTCTGGTCATTGTACAGGAACTCGATCGCCACGCGTCTTCAGACGTTAACGGGCTGGTCCAACGTGTGCGGCAAGTGGTAACGGAGGAGCATGAGGTTCAACCGCATGCGATTGCGCTGGTCCGAGCAGGCAGTGTTCCAAAGACTTCCAGCGGCAAACTTCAACGCGGCGCTTCCCGCAAGATGTTTCTGTCCGGGAGTTTCGAAATCCTTGCAGAGTGGCGCGACGAGGCGACACAGGGCAGCGAAACGCTTCTGGCCGTACCCGCTTTTGAGCCGGAGAATGAAGAAGACATTAAAGAGTTTCTTAAGTCTCTCTTCGCAACACGGATGGGAACTGTCGCCGCAGAGGTTGATGTTGACGAGCCTGTTAGCCGGTACGCGTTTGATTCATTACAGGCCATTGAGCTGATGCATGCCGTTGAAGTCAGCCTCGGCATAGTTCTACCGATGACGAGCTTTCTGCAGAGTCCGAGCATTACAGAACTTGCCAGTCAGGCAATGCAATACCTGACAGCTAAAAGGCTCGCCGAAAAGGAAGCGCCGGCAAATGCTGCTCTCACAACGATCTTGCCGGATACTTTGCTGACGCATCTGCCGTCATACGGTCAGCAGGCACTCTGGTTAATCCACCGCCTGGCGCCTGAAAGCGCTGCCTACAACGTGGCCTCGGCAGTGCGGATTCAGAGCGAAGTTGACGCAGGGGCGATGCGGCGAGCATTCCAAAAGCTTGTCGAGCGTCATCCAGCTCTACGCACCACGTTTAGCACCGTCGAAGGAACACCAGTCGCCGTTGTGTGTGAGGAGGTAGAGGTCAGCTTCGATTTTGAGGAAGTGTCTTCATGGAACGAAGAGCTATTGAACCAGCACCTCACGAACCTTGCGCTGCTTCCGTTCAACCTCGAGACCGGGCCATTGTTTCGGGTGAATCTCTTCCGGCGGGACACGGCGGAGTATGTGTTGATGCTCGTCGCTCATCACATTGTGGTTGACTTCTGGTCACTGGCGATTCTCGTGCATGAGTTGGGCGAGCTTTATGAAGCGGAACGACACGGTCGCGCTGTGAATTTAGCGCCTATCTCAAAGACCTACGCCGACTACGTAGGCTGGCAAACGGAGACGCTCAACGGACCAGAAGGACTACGGCTCTGGGAATACTGGAAAAAGCAACTCGGAGGGTCACTGCCAGTGCTCGATTTGCAGCACGACCACTTAAGGCCGGCTGTTCAGACCTATCGTGGGAGTTCTTACAACTTCGAGCTCGATGTTGTGTTGACACGACAGCTCAAGGCGCTGGGCAAAAATCATGACGCTACGCTGTACATGACATTGCTCGCCGCCTTTCAGGCTCTGCTCTATCGCTACACCGGTCAGGAAGACATTCTGGTTGGCTCACCTGCTGCGGCGAGAAGTCGCGCAGCCTTCTCAAATGTCGTTGGCTACTTCGTTAACCCACT
>JAICQI010000679.1 GCA_025937955.1 Pyrinomonadaceae bacterium | reverse complement strand
GGTTGAGCTGCGCCAGGTCATCTCACGGCCCGGCGGTCACGACTGGTCTGGACCAACAGGCTACGTCCAGTCGTTGTTGGACCACGTACTCCCAAATCTATCTTCACCCGTTGCGTTAATCTGCGGCTCGCGCCAGATGATCGATCAAACCGGCGAGCGCCTGGAAAAGATGGGTTTCAAGCCTGACGAGATTTTGACGAACTTTTGAGTTGCAGCTGGCGCACCAATGAGGCTGCGCGTTCGGCGGCTCTCTTTGTTTCTTCGAGATTGTGGCGAATAGGGTTTTCCGGGCCAACTCGTCTGAGCGACAGATCGGTGTAACCGATTATTGCTGTCAGCATGTCGTTCAGATCGTGTGCTACACCGCAGGCAAGTTGTCCGATGGCCTCGAGCTTCTGTGACTCAGTTTCCATAATCCGACAGCCTCAGTGAACAGGAAGAGAGCGTGGAGTCATCCGTTGTCAAAATGAGCCCCACGCCCTCAACGCGCACACAGCCCTACCACGGGGTCTGTCTCCCACGTGCGCTAGCGTTGACCGGCACCCACGCGCGACTGCCGATCAACGATAAGAAAGGCGAAGTATAACTACGGCTGATTTTTGGCGATATCGGCTGGTATCTGATTGTTTTGTAGGTGTTTGTCCTACAGGCAAAAATAGGTCCTATAGGTCCTATAAGACGTATTTGTCATTAGACGAGGCCGTTGCGGATGGCGTAGTGGGTGAGCTCAGCGTTGGTCCTCATGTCCATCTTGTCGAGGATGCGGCGACGATACGTGCTAATGGTCTTCTCGCTGAGCGATAAGTTGAGGGCAATTTCTTTGACAGTTTTACCCGAAGCGATCGAGCACAACACTTCGAGCTCACGATTTGAAAGGCTTTCATGCGGTACTTTGGCCGGATGTGAAAGCTGCAGCACCATCTTTTCAGCCAGTGATGGGCCAACATATTGGCCACCTTTGATGATTTTCAGGATCGCTCGGCGCAACTCTTCTCCAGAGCTCGCCTTGTTGATGTAACCGGAAGCCCCCGTCTTGAAGGCCCGCACTGCATACTGTTCTTCCGCATGCATGCTGAGTATCAAAACAGGCATCCGCGGGCGCAGTTGCTTGATCTCTGTCAGCACCTCCAGCCCGCTGCGACCACCCAGGGAAATATCGAGTACCGCAATGTCCCAATGCTGCTTGCGAACGAGAGCGAGCGCCTCTGCCCCGGAACGAGCCTCACCAAAGGTCGCACTTTCCTCGGTGAACATCTCTTTGATTCCACGGCGAACCACTTCGTGATCATCGATTGTCAGGATCCTCAGCATAAGTAACTTAGAGTGGAACTCGCACGACGACGGTGGTACCTGCGCCTTCCTTGCCGGTCACGCGAACATCACCACCGACGAGCAGCGCCCGTTCCTTCATTCCCAACAAGCCGAGTGATCGTGAGTTCAATCTTTGACTCTCAGTAATTCCGCGTCCATCGTCTTTAACTTCGACCTCGAAGTAGTGTTTGGTTCGTCCCAGCTTGACGTAGACATTGGCGGCGCCGGCGTGGCGCAACACGTTAGTCAGGATCTCCTGCAGGATGCGAAAAACCGCCGTTGCTTTTTCGCGATCCAATTCGATTTCCTTCGCGTTGTTGGTCAAGTGACACTTGAGTCCTGAACGCGATTGAAATTGTTCTATCTGCCATTCGATCGCTGCGACCAGACCTAGATCGTCCAGCACACCAGGCCGGAGCTCCGCAGCGATTCGTCGCACGGTGTTTATGGTTGTCTCGATTATGGTCGTCATGTTGCCGATACGGTTTCGAACTTCGGCAAGCTGTGAACCATCGCCGAGGCCATTCAGAGTATTGTCTATTTTTTCCAGGTCCCACTTCAATCCGGTCAGGGCGCCGCCGAGTTCGTCATGTATTTCGCGGGCGATGCGTGTGCCTTCTTCTTCGCGCGCGGAGTGAAGTCGTGCTGAAAGCGCTCGCAGTGCTTGTTCGGCGCGTTTGCGCAAGGTGATGTCATCGGCCACGTGCAGCAAACATATCTGGCCGTCGAGCTCGATCTGCTCGATGGAGAGAAGCAAGACTCGCTTTTCGCCGTTCTTCAATCGAATGGAGCCTTCGAAGTCGCGCACGCGTGTCTCTTTTTTCAGCTTCTCCATAACCCTGCGACGATCTTCGGGATTGGGCCAGAGGTTCAGTTCCAAGGCTGTATGGCCGACTGCCTCTTCGCGTGAATATCCGGTGAGCGCGACAAAGCTGTCGTTCACTGCCAGAAAGCGGCCGCCTTCGAGCTCCGAGATCGATGCGAGCATCGGATTCGAATTGAAAGCAATTGAGAACCTGCTTTCAGAAGCCTGTAATGCTTCTTCGGCTTGCTTGCGTTCGGTGATGTCGTTTGCTGCCCAGAGATAGCAGGGTTCACCATCGAGATCGATAACTACCGCGGAAGTATTCGCTATCACGGCGCGTCCATCCTTAGTTCTAAAGCGAATCTCCGTATCGTTCACAGGCTGGCGTGTTGTCAGCACCTCCCGTAATTTTTCTACTAACCCATCATCCAATGACGACGACAACTTAAAAATCGGCTGGTTGATGATCTCGTTGCGTGAGAACCCTGTATCTTTTGTCCACGAGTCATTAACTTCCAATACCATTCCGTCTCTAATCCGCAGGATGCCCATTCGAAAGGGAGTGAAATTGAAGATTTTGGCAAACCGTTCTTCGGAGGCGCGTAGTGCTTCCTCTGCGCGTTTGCGCTCGGTAATGACCTGCGTGAACAGGATCAGCCCGCCGATTTCGCCGTTACCTTTGCGCCAGGGAAGACTTTCCCACTGCAACCATCCGGTACTTCCGTCCGAAGTAACGTAGGGATCTTCTTCGCATCGTTCGACAGCGCCGGCGAGGATCCGTTTATGGACTTCCTTCCAGCGATCGGGAAGGTTGGGAAACACGTCATAATGCAACTTGCCGATGATGTCTTGGCCTTCGAGATCGTAGTCTGTGAGAAAGCGATCGCTGACCTGGAGATAGCGCATGTCTGTATCGAACATTGCGATGGCGGCCGGTGTGTGTTTGATAAACAACCGCAGCAACGCCTCGTTTGTCTTCACCTCCTCTTCAAAGCGCATTAAGCGGGTTTGATCGGTGGTTAATACTGACGGCGGAGGGATTGAGGGAGTTCTCTTCATCACAGCTTCACTTGACTTCATGAGGTTGGCCCGGATTTTACTACTTTACCTATGAAGCTCGCTACCTGTGGAAGATTAACCCGGAGCAGTTAAAAATTAGGTGCAATTTGCCTTGTTGGTACGCGTCGTATGTGGCGGCGTAATTCTTAGCCCGCGAAGCGGGCGTAGGCATAAAGCCTGGGGCGCAAGCCCCAGGAAGTGATACAGAAGAACGATGAGCCCGCGGAGCGGGCGACAGCCCATAAACGAAGACGCTGTCGCCCGCTTCGCGGGCTTGCATTCTTTTTCTTCGTCTTTTCCTGGGGCTTGCGCCCCAGGCTTTATGCCTACGCCCGCTTCGCGGGCTGAGACCCCAGACTTTGTACCGCATCGCGGGCTAGGCCCCAGGCTTTATGCCCGCTTCGGCTAAGAATGATGTTCCAACGTGTCTGTTATCGAATACCAGGGCCATCAGTGATCTCTCAGGAATTGAGCCCCTCCTTGGAGTGCGGTGCCATTGGACCGCATTGGGCCATACTGGGGGGATAAGGACAAAACCGGGG
>JAICQI010000523.1 GCA_025937955.1 Pyrinomonadaceae bacterium | reverse complement strand
TCCGGAGACTGAGCAGTACCAGTCGTTCGCGTATTGAGGCTTTGCCTCAAAAAGTCAAGATCATCCTCCAACAGAAATTTCCGATTTTTGAGGCAGAGCGCGTATTGAGCGCGGAATGCCAGCAGGCGTGGTATAGATTACTCATCGCCGATTGATCTGCCAGACAGCATCAGCAGCTGACGCGATTTGTGTCATCGTACGTTTCGTTAACGCTGATTCGTCATCGCGCTTCTTCGAAACAGTGCGCGTATTTTTGGTCGTCTTGGTTAGATACCACTTGTCTCTCGTGTCTCGCTCTTCTTTGCGATCGCTGTCTCGCTTCAAGGTCCATTCACCTTTTAGCTTTGTGCCGTTCAGATAAAAACGAAGAAATCCCTTGTAGTAATTGCCTTCGATCAGGTTGTAGGTGCCGATGTCCCAAACCATTACCGTGCCGCCGCCATACTGCCCTTTCGGAATGATCCCTTCGAAATCGAGATAGTCGATCGGGTGATCCTCAGTCGGCATGGCAAGTCGTCGCTCGTCTTGCTTGAACGGCACGCCTTTCGGGACGGACCACGACTTCAACACGTCGTGCATCTCGAGTCGAAAGTCGTAATGCAGATGACTGGCAGCATGTTTCTGGACAACAAAGCGGCGCCGGCTGCCCTGCCGGCTACCTCGCGGGACGATTGGTTTCGGCTCGGCTGTTTTCGCGAAGTCTCGTTTTGCCGCATATGGTTTCAGAGCTTCACTGTGCTTTGAGCTCCGGGCACGTTGTTGCTCGAAAAAACGTCGCACTTCTGCAGGCAGCTTTTGGACCTGTTTCAGTAACGGCTTGAAGAGATCTTCGATCTTTTCTACACGTTCAAGTGTTTCTTCCGGCGTGAAGAACAGTGCATCAACATCTCTGCTTTGCAGCGCATCTGAAAGCTCATCCCAGGTGACCGGCAGAGAAACATGAGGACGATAAGTCTTAGCACGCAACGAATAGACGCTCACGGTTGTTTTGTATTCTGCATTCTGACTCCAATCGATAAAGACTCTTTTCGCCCGCAAACGTTTCGGCATTTGCCACACGATTAGCTTCGGCTCGCGTTGGGCCAGAAGTTGTGCAATCCCCTGGGCCAGTGGTTGTGTTTCGTCGTAAGTTACGGCGGAATTGAGCGGCACATAAACCTGCACGCCCTTCGATCCGGAAGCCTTCACATACGAGTCAAGGCCGAGCTCCTGAAGCACTTCACGCAACATCAGCGCGACTCGTGCGGCGTCGAGGATGTTCGCGCCTTCGCCCGGATCACAATCAAAGACGATCGCGGTGGGACGATTAAGCTTGGAGGCTCGATGTAGGAACGGATGTATTTCCAGAGTCGCGAGATTGGCCACCCACACGAGTGTTGGGAGATCGTTGATGAGAATGTAGCGAATGTCTGGTCCAGGCGTTTCACGACGCGGTACGGGAACAGTCTTCACCCATTCTGGAGTGAATGCCGGGGCGTCCTTCTCATAGAAAGACTCACCGAAGACACCGTCGGGAAAACGCTTGAGTGTAATGGGGTGATTCCTTAAATGCGGCAGCAGATATTTGGAAATGTTGATGTAGTAGTCGATTACGTCAGCCTTGGTGAACCTGGTGCCTGGGTACAGAAGTTTGTTGAGATTCGAGACTTGAATGCGCCGTCGCTCAACTGTTAACTGTTCTGTCTTCCGTGCCATACCACCATGCAACGCACCTTGCTACATCGATTCAGCAGATTCGCGTAACACTTCCTTACATCTGAAAGCTTATGAATAAGCGCTACGCGAATTTCGGGCCGTCCAGTTGCGCCGTAATACTCCCTTCTCGTTGATCGTGAGTTGTGTTTTCGCGGGTGGAAATAAGGTGAATATCCCGAACCAGATCAAGGGCAAACATGCCAGGCAAGCGTCCGAATAAAACAACAAAGAAGTCGAGAAAGGAACGCGCCATTCCGCATCTGAAGAATGCCTGGGTGAGGCAAGATGAGGAGGGTCATTACTATTTCTACATTCGCACTAAGGACGGCAACGGCGCCATGTTTAATCTCACGCTACTAAATCCGTCACTGGATGAACAGATAAAGAATGAGATTAATCCCGAACGGCAGGACACTATTGACAAAGCCGTGTTGGCATCCTGGCTCGAAGAGCAGGAGAGCCCGAGCGGTAAGTCAAAGAAGCCGGAGGAGCCGGAGGTCGACTTTCCCGAACTAATAAATGGTTGACCGCGCGCCTGGCAACTCACTCACTTAGAAGCCTCATGTTATGGAGTGATTGCGCAAGATTTCTCACCTTGCGTCAAATTCCCCGCCCGTTAGCTCCACATCACATAAAAACAAACGCAACGTTAGGGCATGAACCTTGCTCTCTAGCAATACATCAATGACGAGCGACGAACATTACATTCTTGAACTGCTTCTATTTGAAATCGATGTTTTCCGAAAAGGCGGAGTTGTTAGACTGGTCGATACGCCATGGTTGTTGAACTCTCTATTCCGAGATTCGCTGCTCCATTTGGATCATGGTTACACGCGACAGATTCGTCCGTGCGGCGAATGCCAACCGTTTAATTTGGTTTCTCCCTCTCATAACTTAGAAGATGTGCCATGTCATCACAGTTTTCTAAATGAAGCCGGTGTGACAATCGAGCAGCCGGAAGATGCGTACGCGCAACCCCGGTTTGAACATGTGGTGACGAATTGGCTTCGAGCAAGAATTACAGAGATTAAAGATACTTCACACTGAGTTCGACCACCTGTCAGAATTGACAGTTAAAAGCAACGTGGCGTTAGATTCAAGTTGACGAGGCGTCGGACGGGTGGGTCAACATCCGATTCAAAATCGATAGGAATATCGCCGGCTCAATATCGACCCACCCGCTACCGCAGGTGGTACTGAGACTTGGATCCCACTGTTCGTAAGGTCGCGTTGCTAATCGCGTGTTCGCGACGAATTCCTTAATCCGTTGAGCTTGAGAGTTAAGATCGGGATGATCTGTTGATCGCCGAATTTAGTCTGCCATCGTGTCCAGAGCCCCTGCGTTACGAAATGGACGAACTGAGTGAACGAGAAGTACGAGAGATCAATGAACTCCACGATCGTTGGATCGCGAAGGAATTGGCAGGACATAGCTCTCAACTACTCGATCTATGCGTAGAAGAAAGCCAATGGATTCCGCCGGACGCGCCTCCGCTTCGCGGAAAGGAAGCGATTGCGAAATATCTAGCAGCCACTAAAGGAGCACTACACGAGGTTGAGGTTGATGATGTGTTCATCGGCGGCAGCGACACAACAGCTTACCTGACGAGCAACTACCGCACTCGGTTTTTGCCAGAAGGAGCTTCCGAAACACAAGAGGTCACCGGTACTCATTTGTGGGTGTTACAAAAACAAGCCGGTGAATGGCGTGTAGTAGTCATTATGTGGAGTTCCTGGTAACAAGTGGGGGGCTGAGCATACGTGAACGTTCCTCTTCCGAGTTCTCAACTCGCAGCGTACTGGCGTTGTTCGTGGTGCTTGGTATTTCCTTGAGCACACAACCCTCTATCATTGATCGATGGATGCGAGAGGCTTTGCCTCAAAAGTCACTGTTGGACCGGGTCAGTACCGTAACGCGGTAGCGTCGGGTCGCCGCTGTGTATCAATAACCGAATAATTGTTGCAGTTCAGAGCCTCACCCGACGCTATCGCGTTACGGTACTGACCCGGCCCAAGCGCGGGTTCTGACATTTGAGGCAAAGCCATGCGAGGACTATATAGAGCGCCAGGTGCGCTAGTCCTCAAACACAAAGGGACGCCGCGGGCATCCGAGATCCCGCCGCGGGTCATCTGAGTGACGGCGCCTCCTCAAAGCGCGTGTCCTAAACTTTCCGTCATCGCCCCTTGACGCTTGAGGCTGAGAATGAATCACGCAGCAGGGTGGATCCTTGGAGTCCTATTCTTATGTTTAGCCTCGTTCTGTGCTGTGGCACAGGAAAGTGACCCTTTATTTCTCAAGATAGAACTCGCCATTAAGCAAGACGAACCTCAGTGGACTCTTATGAATCGATGGGTAGGACCGCAGGGACGGTCCGCAGGGTTACGCTGGAAGTTGGACCAGCACGAGATAGGTGCATGGATCATCTTCGAACGATCCGTTGACGAAGCAATCATGTTTTTTGAAGACGATGGCCTTGGCGCATTGCCGAACAAAACGCCGCGCCGGAACCTCAACATCGCAGACGGATCTTATCTGCGCCAAGCTGGCCCACACACAGCAATAGTAATGAGAAAAGGTAACTTGCTGATCCGATTAGGTTCCGAATTGGCCGGTCCCGAACTGCTCAGTCGCTTTGCCATCCACATTGGCGCCGCTCTGAATCAGCCATCCGTCACAGCGTCAAATGCGAATGAGGTTACTCGCCCGGCGGAGAGCAATTACCGCCAGGGTATTGATTACCTGAAAGCTGGTGACAAGACAAAAGCCACTGACGCTTTCCGCGAAGCAATTCGTCTCAGACCAGAGTGGGCTGAGCCGCATTACCAGTTGGGCACCATTTATTACGACAACGGTGAGTATAAAGCGGCGGCAAACGCGTTTGAAGAAGCCGTCCGGCTGCAACCAGAGTTCTTCGATGCGCTGATCGCTTTAGGCAAGACTTACCAAAACCTGGGTCTGCACAATCGCGCCGTTGCAGTGTTACAGAAAGCGACGCTAATGCGAGCAGATAATATCGATGCTCGGACGGCAATGGGCGCGGCGTTGATACTGGCCGGTCAACCGCAAGAGGCGATTGCAGTGTTGCGCGAAGCGGCTCGCT
>JAICQI010000839.1 GCA_025937955.1 Pyrinomonadaceae bacterium | reverse complement strand
GGAATGCTGCGGGCCACACCTTTGGCTCGGCCGCGCCCGTGCTTCATCAGCAGGGAACGTTTGCGCCGACCAACGACTTCCGTTGGATGGGCAGCGCCGCTATGGACAAGACCGGCGGCATTGCCGTCGGTTACAACATTTCATCCAGCACGATAGTGCCGAGCATTCGTTATGCCTATCGTGGGCCCGCTGATCCCTTGGGAACGATGGGTAATGAAACGTCGGCGCTGGTGGGAAGCGGATCACAGACCGGCAACCTGACCCGTTGGGGCGATTACAGCACCATCAGTGTCGACCCGGTGGATGGCTGCACGATGGTCTTCACGACGCAGTTCCAACCAGCTAACGGCAGTTTCAACTGGACGACGTTTATCCATAGCTTCAAGCTGTCGACCTGCAACTAGAACGCAGATTAACGCGGATGAAGACGGATTTTTATACGTTTTCATCCGCGTAGATCTGTGTGGTAGTATCCGCAATCCGTGTCGCTTTGGAAGAATTACATGCACCGGCGCGAGCGCTGGTACCATCAACTGGACAACAATCGCCTCGTCCGTCCGTTTGATTGGGGTCTGTCGTACATCGTCGACCACGTAAATGGCGACGACCCGCGCGAACTTTTCCGCAAACACACTGCGCGTGTAATGCCGGCAAGCGAAGAGTTCTACGCTCTGCCTCCAATCACCGACTATCGTCTCGAGGACGATCAACTTACCTGGACCAGCGCGATAACAACGCCTTCGCCCGAGAACAACATCGCGCGTGGCAGGTTCTTTCCCGCAAAGAGCAAACACGGCCGGCGATCGCGCAATGCGGTGGTCGTGCTGCCGCAGTGGAACGCGCAACCGGAAAGTCACGTCGAAGCCTGCCGGATTTTCAACTTCATTGGCATGTCGGCGCTGCGCCTGACGCTGCCGTATCACCAGCAACGAAAGCCCGCCGAGATCGAGCGCGCCGATCATCTTGTCAGCACAAATATCGGTCGCACGATTCAGTCGATGCGACAGGCGGTGCTGGACACGCGTGCGGCGGTGCGTTGGTTGAAGTCAGAAGGGTACGAGCGCGTGGGCATTCTCGGCACCAGCGTCGGCTCGTGTATCGCGTTTCTTGCGTTTGCACACGAGACGGATCTCGACGCAGGTGCTTTCAATCACGTTTCAGGTTATGTGGCGGATGTGGTGTGGCACGGGCTCTCGACAGCGCACGTGCGCGCCGGATTTGCGGATCACTTGACCTTGGATGAGTTGCGCACTTACTGGCAACCGATCAGCCCGCTGCCATTTATGCCGCGACTCGCGCGGATGGGTCACCGGCCGATACGTTTCATCATCGCGCGCTACGATCTAACGTTTCCGATCGATCTTTCTCGCGACGCGATCGCCGAAGCGCGTCGCCACAAACTTCCGCTCGACATCGTTTGGCTCCCCTGCGGCCACTACACCACCGCCGAGCTACCCTGGAAAGCGATCGACGCCTGGAAAATCGCGACGTTCTTCAGAAAACAATTTAGCCGCAGATGAACACGGATTGTTTATCTGCGGCTAATTCTATTTGGCTAAGGGAAAGATAGGCTCGATGTCGACCGGCACGGCCTTCAGCTTATCGAGGGCCTGCTGCATCGGCGGTCTGATCACGGCAAACTTGTCCAGGATCGCTTTTGCTTTGTCATACGATCCTTCGGCTTCGAGCGTGAGCAGCTCACGTGTCAGCTTCGTCACTCCTTCTTTGATCTTCGCATGATCGATGCTGAACGTACCATTCGCTTCGTTAACCTTGATCGCGCCTTCATCTACCAGATAGTTGAACTGCATCGCAACGCCGCGCCCGTGCGCCTCAGTGACGCCAAAGCGCACTGAGCGAAACATGCTGGCGAGATACGTCGTGTAAAGCGTCCGCTCCATGCTCTTGTCGATGATGCCGCGGTCGATCATGAACTGGAGCGCCCACAGTCCGGTCATGTCGGCCTTTGCTTCTTCAATCGCCGAATAGAGCTCCTTCAACTGCTTGCGCACAGTCGTCTCCTGCCCGCCAACCGTGATGTTGTGTGGTCCAAGACCGTGCATCAGTTCGTGGCAGAGTATGTGTGTAAAGAACGAGTCGAACGCGAGCGCCGATTGTTCTGACGGATCCAGAACGACTTTCGAGATCGGAATCAATGTCTTATTGAACTTTGCGTCCTGAATGTTCTTCAGCATGACGCGCTTGGAGCCCTTCTCTTTAACGACTCGTTCGTCGTTCGGAAGGTTAAAAGCAGCCGTTTGCACACCACTGTTGCCCTCGCCCGATCCGAAGACCTCATTCACAACTCGAATCGGCGATGCAGCACCGAGTTTTGGATTTCGATAACGCGGATCGATCGGAAGATTGTTTTCCAGCTCCTGCAAGTGAGCGCTGAACTTCGCGAGCTTTGCGGTCTCCGCGTCGTCGCGCAACGTGACGTATGCCTCAAAGGCGGCTTTGTAACTGAACAACTCGTCTTCGTAGGTTTCGTATGGTCCGATGGTGACGTCGATTGGTGAATCGAGCTCCATCCAGGCAACGTCGCTGTCGTAGTAATCGTTTGACGCGAATGCGTCCGCGCGCTTGTTTAGGTAATTTTTTAGCGTGGCGTTGGTCGTAAGTGTGGCTGCTTCACGCAGCAGCGCCGCCGACGGCACGAGGTACTCCTTGTACGCTTCGCTGTAAGGAACTGTGGTCAATTTTTTGTCAGGCCCACGTCGAATCAGGTAGAAGAAGCCGGTGGCCTTTTGTTTATC
>JAICQI010000945.1 GCA_025937955.1 Pyrinomonadaceae bacterium | reverse complement strand
TGAACGCGGGTACGTATCTCGGCTCCAGCAGCCTTCGCTGCGCTCGCCAGAGCTTCGGATAGACCACCCATGCCGCCTTTCGCGTAAGCAGCAGGTCCGAGCGCATTTCCGTCCATTGCCGCTTGCCACAACAAGCCGAGGCTAGTGCCCGCGGACCATGGACCAGCAAATGCTCCGTTGATTCCGCGTGCAGCAACCGTCGCGCGTAACAGCTCAGTCTCAAACCATTCGCCGACGAGATCCGCAACTGCCATCGGCCCCCAACGCAGCAGCCGATACTCGTCCTTCTTGCCAAGACCACGAAACGCGAGTCCCACTTTGCCGAGTTGCCAGAGATCAGCCGCGGTGGGTTGATCGATCGAAGGCGGCGTCATCGAAATCAATGGCGCCAACACGCCCCCGATGCGCGCAAAACTGTTGGCGAACTCGGGATAAATCTTCGCGTCTTTATCCGAAAACTTTTCGATCTCGCTGACGGTTCGATTGATGTCGTTATATATGCACAGCGAGCGGCCGTCAGGCGAGAGCGCAAGCACGCGCGCTTCAGGCACGATCATTTCAAGCCCGAAGCGTGAGAGATTGAGATCCGCGGCAACGTGCGCGGAAAGCGGGCCTGCGGCATGGTCCAACGTTGAACATCGGAACCCCGGGTGCAGTTCTTCCGTGATAGCACCGCCACCGACAACCTCGCGACGCTCCAAAACGAGCGTCTTCAGCCCGCTCTTCGCGAGGTAGCATGCAGCCACCAGACCGTTATGACCACCGCCAATGATTGTGACGTCGTAACTCATTCTGTCTATTAGCCGCAGATAAACGCTGATCTGCGCAGATCTGCGTTAATCACCGGCTAAAAATCCTTAAGCATTTGCAGCGCTGCATTTCGTCCGGGCGCGCCCATGATGCCACCGCCGGGGTGCGTGGCCGAGCCACACATGTACAGGTTCTTGATCGGCGTGCGATATTGCGCCCAACCTGGCGCCGGGCGCAAAAAGAAAAGTTGTTCGAGTGTTAGCTCGCCCTGAAAAATGTTTCCTTCTGACAAACCAAAATCGAGTTCGAGATCGAGTGGCGTCACCACCTGGCGATCGATAATTAGATCTCTGATGTTGGGTGCGTGCTCGGCGATCGTGTCGATCACCGTGTCGCCAAACTCGTCGCGCTTCTCATTCCAGTTTCCTTCCTTCAGGTTGTAAGGCGCGTACTGCACGAAGCACGACATCACGTGCTTGCCCGGAGGCGCGACAGAAGGATCCGTCAAACTCGGAATCACCATGTCAATATAAGGACGCCGCGAAAAACGCCCGTACTTCGCTTCATCGTAAGCACGCTCCATGTATTCGACGCTCGGTGAAATCGAGATGGCGCCGCGCAGGTGCGCGCCTGGGCCAGGCAACGATTTGAAGTCGGGCAAACCGTCGAGCGCGAGATTCACTTTTCCTGACGAGCCGCGATACTTGTAGCGCTTGAGGTCCGTGCAGAAGTCGTCGGGCAAGTATTCCTCGCCAATCATCTTCATGAACGTCAAACGCGGATCGACGCTCGACGAGACAACTTCCGCCTGGATCTCGTCGCCATTCTCGAGCACGACTCCCGTAGCGCGACCGTTCTTTTGCAAAATTTTTGTAATCGGCGCCTGCGTGCGAATCTCAACTCCGGCTTCGCGCGCCGCGTCGCCAATCGCGTTCGAGATCGCGCCCGTGCCGCCGCGTGCAAACCCCCACGAACGAAACGCGCCGTCGATCTCGCCCATGTAGTGATGCAGCAGCACGTAGGCAGTTCCCGGCGAGCGCACTCCGAGAAACGTGCCGATGATTCCAGACGCTGACATCGTCGCCTTTAGCACGTCAGTCTCGAACCACTGATCGAGAAAGTCGACCGCGCTCATGGTCATCAACTGCACCTGGTTGTACTTGTCTTC
>JAICQI010000671.1 GCA_025937955.1 Pyrinomonadaceae bacterium | reverse complement strand
GGGGGTTCACTGCGAGCGATGGTCCTGGGCCAGCCATTGAAAAGATCGCAGGCAAGGAGCGCCAGTTCTATGACTACATCAACCGCGGTATTCCGGACGGACCGGATGACGGTACCTTGGCTCCATGGGCCGTGATCGCTTCGCTTCCGTTCGCTCCTGAAATTGTCTTGCCCTCGATCCGTTACTTCGACCAAAGCTTTCCTGAGATGACGAGCAAGTATGGATTCAAGTGCAGTTTCAACCCGACATTTTCCGGAGTTTCAAGCAAAGGGTGGATCTCAAAGGGGTACTACGGTCTGGATCAGGGTCCGATAGTTTTGATGATTGAGAACTATCGATCAGAATTCATTTGGCAGTTGATGCGAAGCTGTCCTTACATCGTCACCGGGCTTCGTCGCGCAGGATTTTCAGGCGGCTGGCTTCACGACTATCCTCAAATCGATTCCCCAGCAGTCGTTAAAGCGGAAGAACTTCAACTGAGGTAATAAGAGTGGCAATTGAAACAAAGAGAGCGAAGTTAAACACCGGAGATCTCATCCCTAATTTCCGATTGTCCGCAGTTAATCGCAACGGACAAGTTGGCCCATGGGACTACAAGCAACATCGGAATCTGGTGCTCATCTTCTTTCGAACCGTTGAATGTTTGAAGTGCAAACAGTTGCTGCGCGAGATCTCAGAACACTACGGCCAGTACCAGGAGAAGGAAGCTGAAGTGCTTGCGATTTCGACTGATGAAATCGATCGTTTGCGTCAGCTGGCGCAAGATATGGCGCTGCCGTTCCCGCTACTTTCGGATAGTGACAGAAGGGTGACAAACCTTTACCTCAAGCATATGGAACAGGGTGGGGACAGGGCAGCCTTCGAGGCAGCGATTTTTGTTGCAGATCGGTGGGGCGCAATCTTTAGCACAAGAAGCATTGAAAAGGCTCAGGAGCTGTCGGCGGAAGCCGAGATTCGCGACTGGTTGGAGTTTATCGAGCTACAGTGCTAGGAATGTTTTCCCTCTGAATGGCCGCTGATAGAAGATGATCGTGTATTTCTCGCGCCGAAGCACTGAGCAACAGGTCATCAACCTGACCTGCGCCAGTGCCAGTGTTGCTGAAGCCAACCACTTCATCACTTGCGAGAATTATGTGTTCGGCCGCTTCTTCACTAACGACGCGATCCAACATTTCCGCCCAAAACTCGTTAATACGCAAGATGCGGACTGGTATGAAAAAGCGACTGTCAACGCAATCAAGTGGAAACACTCGCGCGAGCAGGTGTTACCACCGTAGTCTCCTGACAGGGATGTCAATATTCTTATTCACTAGCGAACGGCCAAAAGGCGAACGCGGTTTGAGGATTTAGCAGGAAGAGGAATTTGTTATGTCTGTCGCCCCATTCTCACGATTTGATAGCCAGTACAAAGCCATTCAGGCTGCGATTCCCCGAAGCATTACGGAGTCTCAATCCGCATCCGATCCGAGTCACGAAAACGGTTCTGCTAGCCACTCTCATTACCCTCAGCGAGTTCAGTTGTTTTCAGGCTTATCTGAAGTCGAGATGAAAACAATTAACGCGGCCGCACGCAGCCTTCGTAAAGAGCGAGGAGAGTTTGTCTACATGCCAGGCGACAGGGCCAACTCCGTTTATTTCCTGAAGAAGGGAAGAATCAAACTGTCAGTGCTGTCGAATTCGGGCAAAGAGATCGCTATCGACATCATTCAAGCAGGCGAGATGTTTGGTGAGTTCGCCCTCATCGACGAGTCAGTGCGCAGCAACATGACCCAAGCGCTCGATGATGTAACGATCCTGGTTTTTAAGAAACCCGATTTTGTGAGTCTCCTCAAAAGTCAATCGAATCTTGCTCTAAACTACATCCGAATGGTTGGCGATCGCCGCCGGAGGATGGAGAAGAAGCTCTCGGACATTACTTCCAAAGAGGTTCCGGCGCGCGTCTGCGAATTGCTGCACGAACTTTCGGCCTATGCACTGCCCGCAGGCGGACGACACCAGTCTTTGATTCCGCTCATGCATCAGGATGTGGCGTCTCTGATCGGGGCCTCGCGTCAAACTACCACTTCTATCCTCAACGACCTTATGCGACGTGGCTTCATCGAGTTGGGACGTGGGTGGATCCGTATCAAGTCGTTAACAGATCTTCAGAGATACATAAGCGCGCTTCTCTTCGTTGGCGTGCAAGTGTTTTTGCATTTACGTCGGCTGGCTGACATACCCTCAATCAGTTTTCCGACATAGTACGCCTGCATTCAGAGAAGCACCTCGTAGAAGTTAAAAACGACAACTCCTGAGAATGAATAGACAGAGGCTCGTCGAAGTGTGCCTGCAGTCTTAGTCGAACCCGAGAAGAAAAGAACTAACAAATTGTCACCTCAAGGGAGAACCGAAATCATGAGAACGAGAAACAAGACGTCAGAGTGGACATTCCGGCTCACTTTTCCCGTGCTGGTCCTATTCGCATTGCTGGCGGGCCTGGCTGTCAACACCACCGGTCTTGCAGATGGTAACGATCTGGGAACTTCGCCTTTCGACTTCACCGACGCCGTCTATCGCGCGCACGGCATCCTGCCGGAAAACATCGTGCTGCGCGTGGGCGACGCGAGTCGCACGGGCGACTTTGTGGTCGATAACACGAACACTGATCGAAACCGCAGAAACATCCGCACTATCGAAACGACTCCTGGTACCACAGGCAGCAGCGGGCTGACCTACGCCAACATCTTCGGGGTGCTCAATTCGACGAGTTTTGAGCGCGACGCCGCCGGCAACCTGACCGCGCGCGGCCAGCAAGCTTTTGATACGGCGGAGCGCTTCCGCGTTTTCATCTTCCCGAAAGCAAGCAACGGCTCCATTCTCGATCCTTTCCTGCCCAACAAGCGGCAAGACAATCTTTTTGATACGCGCGATGGCTACTTTAGCAACGACCCGCTCGGTATGTGGGTTGCGGTCTGGGTGGTCTATACACCGAAGGCTTTCACCGCAGCGGGTAAGAAAGAACTCAACCCAATTGCCGCAACAAACGGTAGAGATCTCGATGGCACGGCCATCCTGACCAGTCCTTCGCAAATCGATAACCTCGCAGCAAAAGGCTTTATCGAGCTACGCACACGGCCGGTCAATGATCCAGTCTTTCGCTGGGTTATCTGCCCGATTCCCGAAGACCCGCGAGACGGCTTTATTCGTCCGGATGCATTTATCCGGGATGTGAGACGCGGAGACGGCACGCCAGTCTTCCCAGCGTTGCGCAACAACTTCATCTGCTTGCAGCACACAGGCGATTGGTGCGATTAGCCTGGACCACTTAGGTATTCAAAGTAACCGCGCATCTGCACGCGAGAAAGCGAGAACACAATGGCAAAAAGCTCGAAGAGAGATAAGACGAGAGAGAAAGCATCAATTGTAGCGGCGAAGAACCGGCGTGAACTGATCGCGGCTGGTTTCAATAGGCGCGACCTACTGAAGATGGGATTACTGACCAGCGCCGGAATGCTGATCCCGAAGATCGGCTTGAGCGCGCGACCGCTGACCAGCGCCGGGTTTGTAGACGACACGCCAGAGAGCCGCCCTACGAGACCGTTTATCGAGGAGATGCCGCGTCTGGTGATCAAGCAGCCAACCACAACGTTGACTGGTCCAACGCCACAGATCGCGCCTAATACTGCCGGGGGCGAGAGCCGCACTGTCGCGCATCAGGCGTACGCACAGTTTCCACCACAGAAGTTCTACGAGATGCACCAGAAAGCATTCCTGGCCAAATCGTCACCAG
>JAICQI010000159.1 GCA_025937955.1 Pyrinomonadaceae bacterium | reverse complement strand
TTCGCGACGCGAAGTCACAGCGTTCGGCGGTGAAGGAGATCTGGGATTTGTTTGGAAACTGATGACCAAAAATATTCGCAAAATAGTTCTCGCTTACTCCGGTGGCCTCGACACGTCAGTGATGCTGCGCTGGTTGAAGGATCACTACCAGTGTGAAGTTGTTTGTTATTGCGCCGACGTGGGCCAGGGTGCGGAGTTGTCCGGTCTCGAAGAGAAAGCTTACGCAACCGGCGCCGCGAAGCTCTACGTTGAAGATCTGCGCGAAGAGTTTGTGCGCGACTACGTCTGGACCGCGGTCAAAGCGAATGCGGTCTACGAAGGCGTGTACCTGATGGGCACGTCGCTCGCGCGACCGGTGATTGCGAAACGCCAGATCGAAATCGCGCAGCAGGAAGGCGCTGACGCGGTGGCGCACGGCGCGACGGGCAAGGGCAACGATCAGGTGCGCTTTGAGTTGACGTATTACGCGTTGCAGCCAGACATCAAAGTCATTGCTCCGTGGCGCGAGTGGGACTTCAAGGGCCGCATGGATCTGATTGCGTACGCGAAGGAACACAACATCCCGGTCACCGCAACCGCGGAGAAGCCTTACTCTACCGACGCGAACCTGATGCACATCTCGTACGAGGGTGGAATTCTCGAAGATCCATGGAGCGAACCCCCGGAGAATATTTTTCAACTAACACGCTCGCCGGAAAAGGCGCTCAGTGATGCGCAGTACATCGAGATCTCGTTTGCTAAGGGAGAGCCGGTAGCGATTGACGGTAAACCACTCGAGCCGGTCGCACTGCTCGAGACGTTGAATAAGTTGGGTGGAGCGCACGGCATCGGCCGCGTTGACCTGGTTGAGAATCGTTTTGTCGGGATGAAGTCGCGCGGTGTGTACGAAACACCGGGTGTCACGATCCTGCAGGCAGCGCATCGCGCGCTGGAGTCGATCACGCTCGATCGTGAAGTGGTCCACTTGCGTGATTCACTGGGTGTGAAGTTTGCGGAAAGCATTTACTACGGTTTCTGGTTTGCGCCCGAGTTCAAGCTGATGCGCAAGATGATTGATGAAACGCAGGTACGAGTGAATGGCGATGTGCGTCTGAAACTGTTTCGCGGCAACGTGATCGTCGTTGGGCGGCGTTCACCCAACTCGCTTTACGACGAGAACGTCGCGACCTTTGAAGCTGACACGGTTTACAACCAGCGCGATGCGGAAGGATTCATCAAGCTGAACGCGCTGCGGCTCAGATTGGGAGGTGGGCAATGAATACAGCAATCAACGTCATCGACGTCGACAAGATCGGCTCGGCAACGTCTCCACTCGGTTTGACCAAAACGATCGCGCTCGTGTCCGGCTCCGGGTCCACGAGTGCGGGCGACGTGGTCGTCGTTCGCGCTCTTACTGACAGTGCTACCTACAACATGCTCGAGCTGCCGACCGGCAGGCTCGCGAAGATCAACCCGGGCGACTTGTTGCTCGGCGTTCTCGGACGGCGTCGCGCGTTGAAAGGTTTTGTCGGTGATGTTCCGCCGAGTCTGCAAAGTGGCGATCAGCTTCACCTGCTGAACATGGGTGGAGTTATCGGTCTCTGCACCGGACACCATTCCAGTCTTAGCGATGCGATTAAGTTGGAAGTCATTGGATTGGCCTGCGATGAAGCAGGCAGGGTGCTGAACATCGCAGATGCAGCGCTGCCGCCACGCACGACACTCGGTGACACCGCGCCCATCGTGATGATCGCGGGCACAAGCATGAACAGCGGCAAGACTTATGCTGCGACCGAATTGATCAAGCAAGCGACGCGTGCGGGGTTACGTGTGGCTGCAGCGAAGCTGTCCGGGGTCGCGTGCCTGCGCGATACGTTGAACATGGCGGATCACGGCGCGGTAACGACTGCGAGCTTTCTCGATTGCGGTCTGCCGTCGACGGTTGATGTAGCAGACCTCGCGCCGTCGTCGAAAGCGATCATTGCGCGGTTGAATGAGTCGCATCCGGATCTGATCGTAATCGAGTTGGGCGATGGAATTCTCGGCGGCTATTCGGTCGATACCGTTTTTGCTGACGCAGAACTGCTCGAAGCTACGGCGGCGCTCGTGTTCTGCGCGTCTGACTACGTCGGTGCCTGGGGTGGCATCGAGTTGCTGCGCCGGCGCGGCGTGGAAGTCGACGTGATCTCGGGCTCCGTGACTGACTCGAAGATGGGCGAAGACTACATCCAGTCGCAATTCAACGTCCCCGCTGCGAACGCGCGACGCGAAGGCAATGCCCTATTCGATCTCGTGATGGCGAAGGTGGCGCCGAGACAAACAACAAGTCAGGAAGGGTGGATTGCCCCCGCTCTCGTAACAGCGGGGGCAAGCCCCTCTTCCTAACTTGTTACTTAATTTATCTGACTTGTTTTCTTTTGTGCTTTTTGTGCCTTTTGTGGCTAAAAATGACCCAGCAAGACAAAATTCGCGTCGGGATCTTTGGCGGCTCCGGTTACGGCGGCTCGGAGTTGCTGCGCATTCTCTTATTCCATCCGCAGGTCGAGCTGGTTTTCGTCACCGCCAACGAGCAGGCCGGTAAACCGATTGGCGAAGTTCACCGCAATCTGCACGGTCTGACGCAGCTTAACTTCATCGCCGCGCCAGAAAAACTAGAGGGCATCGACTGCGTCTTCCTCGCGCTCCCGCACGGACAGGCGATGGAGATCGTTCCGCGCTTGCCGCCCGATGTTAAAGCGATCGATCTCTCGGGCGACTTTCGCCTGCGCGAGCAGAGCATCTTCGAAAAACACTACAAGCAACCACATACCGCTATGCATGCGCAGGCGGAGTTTGTTTACGGTCTGACCGAAACCAATCGCGAGGCGGTCAAAAGCGCGCGCTTGATCGCGAACCCCGGCTGCTTCGCGACCGCAACGTTGCTCGGTCTGGCGCCGCTGGTTGCAAATAATCTGCTGAGCGGGCGCGTCGTGGTCGATGCGAAGACCGGTTCGTCAGGCTCGGGGGCCAAAGCAGCAGCCAACACGCATCACCCGCAGCGGATGAATTCGTTCTACGCGTACAAGCCTTTCACGCACCAGCACGTGCCGGAGATCGAGCAGGAGCTGGACCACATCGGCGACTGGACCAGCGAGCTCATCTTCATGACGCATTCTCTTCCCGTGTCGCGCGGCATCTTCGCGTCTATCTACGCAGAAGCAAATCGCGAAATCACCGAAGACGAGTTGCGCACTATCTACGCAGACTATTATCGCGAATCATTCTTCGTTCGACTCGTGAGCGGCTCGCCCGACATCAACTGGGTGAAGACGTCTAACTTTTGTGACCTCGGTTTCGCAGCACGCGGCAGACAGATCGTCGTCTTCTCCGCAATCGACAACCTCGTTAAGGGCGCCGCGGGTCAAGCCGTGCAGAACATGAATTTGATGTTTGGTCTCGATGAGACCACGGGTCTCAAGCTAGTGGGTACAAATCCGTAAAATAATCTGTGTCGATCCGTGTTACCCATGACGAACGAAGATCAGTTCCAGGTCGCTACGTACAAGAAGATGCCCATCGCTGCTGAGCGCGGTGAGGGGGTCTGGATCTACACGAATGACGGCGAAAGGTATCTCGATCTCTACGGCGGTCATGCGGTCGCGGGCACCGGACACTGTCACCCGCACGTCGTCAATGCGCTGCGCGAACAAGCCGGCGAGCTGCTCTTCTATTCGAACCTTGTTTATTCGAGCGCCCGCGCACGCGCCGCGGAGAAGCTCGTCTCTATCGCTCCACGCAATCTAACGAAAGCGTTCTTTTGCAACTCCGGCACTGAAGCCAACGAAAACGCGATGCGCATGGCGCGAATGTCGACCGGTCGGGAAAAGGTCATCACGTTCTCGGGCGGCTTTCACGGCCGCACCGCCGATGCCATCAGCGCAACTTTCCTCGGCAAGTATCGCGAGATCGGAAAACCGAACGTGCCCGGACATCTCGAAGCCGAATTTGGCAACATCGATTCCGTGCGCGAGCTCGCCGACGATACCGTCGCTGCGATCATGCTCGAGCCGATTCAGTCGATGGCTGGTGTGCGTATGGCCCAATCCGACTTCTACCGTGCGCTGCGAACGCTGTGCGACGAGCGCGGTATCGTGCTCATTTACGATGAAGTGCAAACTGGCGTCGGACGCACAGGCGAGTGGTTTTTTGCAGGCAGCGCAACCGGCGGTGGCGTTGTGCCTGACGTCGTGACGCTTGCAAAAGCACTGGGCAGTGGTGTTCCCGTTGCCGCTTGTCTTGTCACTGACGCAATCTCGTCGCACATCAAGGAGAGCGATCTCGGAACAACCTTCGGCGGCGGCATGCTGGCGATGGCCGCAGTGACCGCAACGCTCGAAGCAATCGAGAATGATCGCATGCTGGCCAACGTGAAGACAGTCGAAGCACATTTGCGACAGGGCCTGCGGGAGGTTGAACAGGTAGTTGCAGTTCACGGGCTCGGGTTCTTGCTCGGCATTGAATTCAACGACAAAGCGGCGCCTGTTTTTCAGGCACTGCTCGAGCAGAAAATAATCACAGGCACGTCGAGCAATCCGAAGGTGCTGCGACTGTTGCCACCACTCTGTTTGGAGAAGGAACACGTCGATCTGTTTGTCGATGCACTGACACGAATATGCACTTGCTGAATACCATTGACATGTCGCGCGAGCAGCTCGATCAGTTGATCGAGTCGGCGTTGCGCTTTAAGAGCGGTGATAACGGCTCGAAGCCGTTGTTGGGGAAATCCGTCGCGTTGGTGTTTTTCAATCCCAGCCTGCGCACACGCGCGTCGATGCAGGTTGGGATTTACGAGCTCGGCGGCAATGCGGTCGTGCTCGAGCCTGGCGGAACCAGTTGGACGCTGGAGCATCGAGAGGGCGCCGTGATGGATGCCGATAAGGCGGAACACGTTGCGGAGTTTGTGCGCGTGCTCGAGCGTTATTGCGTGGCCATCGGCGTGAGAACGTTTGCGGCATTGAAAGACTGGCAGGAAGAGCGCACCGATCCGGTGCTCAATGCGTTCGCGAGATACGCCTCCGTACCGATCATCAATCTCGAGTCGGCGATGTATCATCCCTGCCAGTCGCTGGCTGACATGTTGACGATTCGCGAAAAGCTCGGCGTTGGAAAGAAGCGTGTCGTGCTCACGTGGGCCTGGCATCCCAAGCCGCCGCCGATGGCTGTGCCGAACAGCTTCGCGCTAGCGGCGGCACAGATGGGCCACGATCTGGTGATTGCGCACCCTCAGGGTTACGAGCTCGACGAAGAGTTAATGGAAACCTCGCGACAGATCGCCGCTGGCGCAGGTGGAAGCCTTGAGATCACAAACGATATCGACGCCGCCTTCTCTGGCGCCGAAGTCATCTACGCGAAGAGTTGGGGCGCGAAACAGTTCTACGGCAACACGGAGCAAGACGTAGCCACGAGAGCACAATATCGCGGCAAGTGGATCGTCGACGAAGAGAAGATGTCGCGCACGAACAATGCGATTTTCATGCACTGTTTACCGGTGCGTCGCAACGTGATCGTGACTGATGGCGTGATCGATTCTCCGGCCTCGGTAGTTATTGATGAGGCTGAGAACCGGTTACATGTGCAGAAAGCAATAATGGCGGCAAAGATCAAATGACTCATCCATTTATTGACGATCAACTCCGGCTCGATCTGTTGCGCGAAGCGTTGCCGTACATCCAGCGTTTCAAAGGCCAAACGTTTGTCGTCAAGCTTTCCGGCAAGGTCACCGAGGACCAGGGAAACTTAACTTCGCTCGCCGAGGAACTGGCGCTGCTGCACCAGGTGGGCATTCGTATCTGCGTTATTCACGGCGGCGGTAAGCAGCTCAGCGACCTGGCAAACAAGCTCGGCATCGAACAGACGATCATTGAAGGCAGGCGCGTCACCGACGACGCCACGCTCGAGATGGCGAAGATGATTTTTGCCGGGAAGATCAATACAGACATCCTCGCCTCACTACGCCACAGAGGCATCGAAGCCGTCGGCCTCTCGGGCGTCGATGGCAACATTGTTAAGGCGGCCCGCCGGCCACCGAAAGAGATCCTGAATCGCGCAACCGGCATGCGCGACAAAGTTGATTTCGGACACGTCGGCGATGTGGTCCGGATCAACGCCAGGCTGCTGACGGTGTTACTGGATCACGGATATCTGCCGGTGATTTCGTCGTTGGGCGCGGACGATGAAGGCATGGTCTTCAACATCAACGCCGACACGATCGCCGCCGAAATCGCGGTGCAACTTCAGGCCGAGAAGTTGATTCTGCTGAGCGACGTCGATGGCATTTATCTGACCGCGGGCGACTCGGGAACGAAGCTGTCTCGTCTGACCGCCGCCGAGGCCGGCGAACTAATCAGTAGCGGCGCGGCCTCGGGCGGCATGATTCCCAAACTCCAGAGCATCACTGTGCTGCTGGAACGCGGCGTTCACAGCGCACACATCATCAGCGGAAACAAACGCAATGCGCTCCTCTCCGAGATCTTCACGGACAAAGGCACCGGCACGATGATCGTGGCCACGGATTAACGCGGATGAAATCCGGATTTATCTGTGTTAATCCGGGCCCACAAACTATCCCAACGGCGATCGCGGCAGAAATCGATCGCGATCGAACGGCGGATCTTCGTGATCCGGCAACGGATCATCCGGCCAATCGTGCGCCCACTGCCGCCGGTGTTCCTCGTCCGCGTAATACTTCAAATAAATCTGGTTGTCCTCATCGCTACCGCTGCCCGTGAGATCGATCATGTACGCGTAACTCGGGTTCTCAGGAAACAGCACTGCCTCCTCCCGCAAACCGTCGTGGTAGAGATAGTCATAGAGCTCGCGATCCGAAAGATGATCAGTGTGCAGAATGTAAGCACCGAGCGATGCCATTCGCTCGATGACTTCTTTGAGCTTGATCCTGAGTGTGTCCTTGTCGAGCGTCTCGGGCGCCGGCACTTCCAAACCGGAATTCTCGAGCAGACGCATCAGGCTGATTGGCTCGGCGGTCTCGTATTCGAGCACGTGCCGCAGGAACTCTTCTTCCATGTCAGCGGGCATCGACTCGAGTGTCGTAGTGCTGCCGCCGAGTTTCTCCAACTCCGCGCGGAGTTTGGCGATACGTTCTTCCTGGTTTGGTTCGTCGGCGTCGGCAAATTGAATGAATGTCATGTCTGGCTCCTTAAGGTTTAGAGGTTAAGGTTTGAGGTGCCCGCGGGGACTTGTGAGGCTCCTCCGAATTTTCGAGGTGGGTGAGCGCATTGTAAAGGCAAAAGACTTTTTCACGCAAAGGCGCAAAGCCGCAAAGAAAACCGCAAAGAGTTTTTAACATTTCTTAGCGTCTTTGCGCCTTTGCGTGAGAATTTATTTTGTTGGCAGTGGGGCCGTGAACATATCAAGATTCGACAACCCTAAACTCGTCTCGATATCTTCCATCCTCTTCAGCGCAGCCTCGAATCCATCATCTCCAAACGTCTGGTGTTCGATCTCTTCAAACTTTCCTCCAACCTCATCAAACTCCGCCTGGCCGATCGCGTCCTTCCACGCCGGAAACACAACCGTATCTTCAATCGCAGCATGATGCTCATACATCCGCGCAAACGACTCCAACGCCTTCGCCACCGTTTCCACACTGTTCGACGGAATCCGCTCAGCTTTCGTAATCGACAAAAAGTAGTCAGTGATCTCACGTCCGCGAGTGTGCTGGTTCATCAGCACATCAACGTACCCCGCAGCCACTCCCGGCAAATTCTTCACAACCGGCAGAATATAAACCTCCTCCAAATTCTTCTCGTGGTAATCCTCGCCGAAGACACGAAACAAAACCGCCGCCTTCTCCAACACCTCGGGTGGAACTGATGACGCATCCTGTCGCAACCGGATCGCCGACTCCCGGTAGACCAATAACGCGCGTCGCAAAATTCCATGCTCGCGCATCAGATCCTCAGCGGCAGTCACCTCCACTGGTGCAGCCTCGCCCGGCGCCGGCTCGTCACTCTTGTTGCTCGCACTACCGCTATTCGACGTCCGGCGACACGCGTTGATCACGAACCCGGCGCCGGCGAGCGAAATGCCCGCGATTAGCTGTCTTCTCTTTGAATCCAAAGTTTTCTCCAATCTGTGTAATCTATGGATGGCCTTTGATATTACTCCGCTCACGACGTTAGACTAAGCTTTATTCCATGGACAACGACGCAATCGCCCGCCGATTTCATCGTCTCGCCGCGCTGATGGAAGTACGTGGCGACGATCCGTTTCGCCTGCGCTCCTATCGTAACGCAGCAGAGGCGATCGAGGTGTGGCCCACGCCGTTGAAAGAGATTGCGGAAAAGGAAGGCGTGGCGGGGCTGCAGGAGATCCCGGGCGTCGGCAAAGCCATCGCCGGCAAAGTGATGGAACTCCTGGCGAAGGGAACTTTCGATGCGTGGGAACGGCTCACCGCCGAAACACCCGAAAGCGTACTCGATCTTCTTGAGATCCCCGGCATCGGACCAAAGACAGCAGCGTTGCTCCACCAGCGCTTCAAAGTCTCCTCCCGTGCCGAACTGAAAACCTTCGTCAACTCCGGCGGTCTCAACATGGTCGACGGCATCGGCCCCAAGACCGCCACAAGGATAAAAGAAGTATTAGCCACAGATTGACGCGGATGAACACAGATTAAACCTTCTTCCAATGAGGAGCCCCATGAAAAAAATCAAACGTCGCGAATTTATTCGTAACAGCGCTGCCGCTGGTATCGCCTTGCCGGCATTTCCGATGATCTTGAAGCAGAGCACCGTCAAGCCGCTTGTGATTGCTTCGGCTAATGGCAACAGGTTTAAGAATGGTGGGAATGTGACGGCGGTGCAGAAGGCCTTCACGATGATGACCGGAGGGTCGGATGTGCTCGAGGCCGTGGTTGCTGGGGTGAATATTGTTGAGCTCGATCCTCTCGACGACAGCGTTGGTTATGGAGGGCTGCCGAATGCTGATGGCGTGGTCCAACTCGACTCGTCCGTGATGCACGGGCCAAAGAAGCAAGCAGGTGCTGTCGCGGCGTTGGAGGGTGTGCGCACGCCGTCGCTGGTGGCGAAGGCAGTGATGGAGAACACTGACCACCATCTCATCGTCGGCAAAGGCGCGCAGGAATTTGCACGCAACATGGGATTCAAGATCGAAGACAATCTCAATACGGAGAACTCGCGCAAGAAATGGCTCGATTGGAAGCGCCGTACAGACCCCGATCATTATCTCGACCCCAAGAAACGCGCCGAGGCCGGACAGCGCGCCGCGCTCGACATGCTCGCGCAGGGACTGTTGCGTGAAGAGAACCTGCACGGCACGATCAACTGCAACGGCATCAACTCGCGCGGCGAGATCTGTGGTGTGACGACTACCAGCGGACTGGCATGGAAGATCCCCGGACGAATAGGCGACTCGCCGATCCTCGGCGCTGGTCTTTATGTCGATAACGCCGTTGGCGCGGCTGGTTCAACGGGACGCGGTGAAGCGAACCTTTTCAACCTCTGCTCGTTTGTGATCATCGAGGAGATGCGACGCGGTGCGCACCCGAAAGATGCGGGTATGGAAGTTCTGAACCGAATCAAAAACAATACGGTGGAGAAGCGACTCCTTAACAGCCGAGGCTTGCCAAACTTCGGTATCAACTTCTACATCCTGAATGCGAAGGGCGAATTTGCAGGAGTGACCAGGTACGAAGGAGCGTCTTTCGCGCTCTGTAACGAGAACGGCCCACAGACGCTCAAGTCCGAGGCGTTGCTGCAAGGCAAACCGAG
>JAICQI010000311.1 GCA_025937955.1 Pyrinomonadaceae bacterium | reverse complement strand
AAGGGAAAATAGGTCCAATCGGACCTATTTTTTCCCGACGGAGACGATTCGCTCGATAAGCTTCGGGTCGTCGGGCAGCAGCCCGGACTTCGGCAATCGCGGCGTCAGCGTGATCCAATTCTTGTCCATCGCAAATACCCGGCGAAATAGCGGCAGCGACTCATCCACACGGCCCATATTGACCAGCGCCACGGCGTGCCAGTAGATCATCTCGGCGTTATCAGGAACCAGCTTTTCCGCCGCTCCGTATTCCCGCAGTGCGCCTTCGTTGTCTTTCTTTTCAACTGCAAGATCTCCTGCATTCATGTGGTTGTAGGCGCGCTGTAGTTTCACCAAACGACGAAGCTCGACCAGCGGTTCCGCACTGTCGTCTACGCGCAAATCAAAGGTCCGATCTTTCCACGCCATTCCGGTCGGCTTTCCAGTAACGACGAGCAGGGCTGCTGACTGTTTCCCGCGAATGTCGCCGCCGACTGCTTGCGCGGCATCGAGCGCGGCCAACATGCGATCCGCCAGGTCGCCTTTGGCACTCTCAAAGGCACGCGCCATGGCCGGCCAGACTTTATCGTTGAGCATCAGGTTGGCCTGCACGGAAAAGTTCTTCCCTATGATGTGGCCCGCTGCCTGAATATCGTTCTTGCCGGTCCAGGCATCCACACGCCCTTGCGCGTCGATCATCGCGACTTGCCTGACCTCGCGTCCTTCATCCTTCGCGAGCAATTCTTTCAACGTGTCAGGCGCGCTCTTGCCGCCGCGCATCAAATCGAGTCCGTTCTTTCCGTAACTCGGATCTACAAACGACTGCGTTGCTACTGCGCCTACGCCTGCTTCCGCCCACGCCACGATTGGACCAACCGAAAACCAGTGTGACTGCACGGCAACGCCGAGCTCGCCCGTGTCGGGATCGCGCGCGACGATCGAGTAAGTGTGTACAGGCCGCACTGGGATTGACGGCTTGTCAGACGCGATTCCCGGGACGATTGATGTTGAAAAGACGAACGCGAGCAGTAACACAACAACGAGCACGACGCGCATAGCTCAAACCTCCCAGCCTCATGAGACAAACGGATAGAACGGCGTATTACGAAAAATCCAGAACGAGACGATGACAGCGAAGATCACGTAAATAAATGGCGCCGGCAGAGCGTTTGGACGCGGCACGCCGCCGCGCATGACGATCACACTGTAACGAAGCAACGCAAACACCAGGAAAGGAATAGCCAGCACCAAAACCGGATTGAGCACGAACGCCGCCGCGAAATCGCCGTGAAGAATCTGATGCAAAGCCCTGGTGGTGCCGCAACCAGGGCAAGTAAACCCGGTCAGCAGGCGAAACGGACACGCCGGAAAGAACCCCGTCTTGCCCGGCTCAAACACGAAAAGGTAAGCCGCGCCTGCGAGTAACAACAACCAGATAATAATGACGGTTGAGCGGCGATACATCGAGCCACAGATTTTAGACGAAAATATAGGTCCTATACGACATATAGGACCTATATCTTGCGGCTAAATTAAAACCAGCCCTTCTTGCTCTGTAGGTACGTCCTCACAAATTCTTCGTCTGACTTGGTGAGGTACATGATGCCTTCGACGATGCCGACCACGCTCATAGCGACTCCTAAAATGCCGCACGTCAACACCGTGCACAGCAGCATGATCAGCCCCTCGGTCGTATAGCCGAGAATGAATTTGTGCACTCCCAAACTGCCCACCAGGATCGCGAGTATCCCGGCGACGATCTTCTTATCGCCGCCAAGCGCTTTCCAATCTGTCAGTGCGCCGGGATGAACGGATTCCATCGGTTGGTAGCCAATGTTTACGGGCGAGAGTGCCGCCAGGCAGGTCGTGCAAAACTGCGCCATCTCATCGTTGATGGCTCCGCATTTTGTGCAGTATCTGGTCATCTTCGTTTACGCGTTGCTGAGTATGCTCAGCCCAACCATTCCAGCTCCGAAAATGAAGTAGCAAACCCAGAGGGCGACACCAAGACCGATGAAGATGTAACTAAACATCTTCGCTTTCTTAGAGGCGTCCAGCGCTCCGGCTGTATCGCCGGCAGCTACCTTGGAGTTGACCTGGGCGGCAAAGATAATGCTGATGATTCCCAACGGGAAACAACAGAGCGCGGAAATGATCGCCGGGATTAGGTAGTTTGGGACCTTGTCAGGTGTGCCCGACACAGGCGGGGGAGTCCATTCTTGAGACATTCAGCTTCTCCTGCTTCGCAGTAGTAGTGGTTTGAAGTTCCTAGATTCCGGCGCCCGTGAAATCCTGCGGTGGCGGCGGCGGTGGTGCGTTCTTCCGTTTCTCGAAAATCGGCACCGCGATGAGCCCGCCAATTACCGAGACGACTAGCAGGAATAAACCGACGAGCAAACCACTCACGATAAACAGCAACGGCCCGGTGAAAGGTAGCTCTATGTTTGCTTGCCTGAACGCTTCTTCCATCTGGGCGGCGCTGAGGAAATAAGCGATCGGAATACCGATGATCAGGTAAAGCACGGCCCCAATGACCCCTGCCAGCGCACCAAGCACGGCGCCGTCTCCGGGACTGATCGGCGTGGGCGAAGATTTGATGTAAAGGAAAGTGGCTAACCCACCACCAGCTAACGCCCAAATACAACAACAGTAGTTAATGAAAGGGATCGAGGAGAGTATTCCTACGACTAAGCCTCCCAACAGTGCCGGCTTTAATTTGTTCATTGGGTTTGCACTCTTTCAGACCGAAAGTGAATCCAGCAACTGACTTAAGTTGGATTTTGGATGGCACGAAACGCCCTGAATAACTAACAAAGAGGGCGGGGATTGTCAATGAATTTAGCGGGCTACTTCGATGCGATCGCCGGCCTGAAGTTTGGGGTCTTCCACTGTGCCTGACTTGATCTGTTTGATGTTGTAACGAATCGTTACCAGCTTGCCGTCAGCGCCCTCGCGGGAGATTTCCACTTTGCTCTCCTGACGCGTAGGTCCGCCCGCCGCCAGAATCGCCTGAAGCAGCGTGATTCCGGGCTGAAACGGCTTCTGTCCGGGATAATTGATGCGACCGCCGAGGTAGTAAAACTCCTGCGGCCGGCCTGAGATCGTGATCACGTCTCCCGATTGAACGTTGAGGTTGAGAGTTGCCGGATCGCTGAGGTCGTGAGATTCGTTGGACGTGCCCGCGCGCATGATAACTACGCGGCCGGCGTCATTTCGCAGTTGTGATTCGGCCAGAACAACGTAAAGAGGAACCATCTCACGCCGCAAAAACCTGGTGCCGGGATGGACGACAAGGCCGGTGACGGTCACGGAGTGGCTAAGATATTGGCGCACGCCCACCGAGATCTTTTCTCCCACCGCGCGTCTCTTCAGTTCCACCGCAATCATGTTCTGAATCTCGTTCGGCGTGAATCCTGCGACTGCAATCGTTCCGCCGGCGATGGGAAGGTCAATCACGCCCCCGTCCATCACGGTAAACAACGTAGATTTGCTATTCGCGGAATTGAGTAGACGGATGTCGAGCACGTCCCCGACGCCGACACGATAGATTTCGGTCAGCGCTTGCACCGGAGCGGAAGCGCCGGAGGGATCGTTAACCGAAGCCTTAACAGGTACGACGCCGGGCACAAGGCCCGCCATCTCCTGGGCTGCCGCCGTTGCAAAGGAAACAAGGAGAAGCGAAGCAAAAAGGGCAATTGAGACGGGTCTTTTCATAAGGAGTAGGATCAAACGACTAATGGCGACTTTTTCCCAGGATCTGTGGCACAGTATGTCTATATGTACGAGTTTGCAGTTACTCCGGCAGTTACAAACATTCGCCGCCGCGGGGTCGAGATCTCCGAGGTGACGCCGAACAGCCTGGGCGCCGAAATCGACCTCGAATCGGGCGACCGGATCATAAAAGTCAACGGGCGCGTGGTCCGCGACTATCTCGACTTTCGTTTTCATACCGCCGGTGAAACCGAACTCGTGCTCGAGGTGCGCAAGAAGAGCGGCGAAGACTGGGAAGTCGAGCTCGAACGCGCGGAGGGAGAAGATTTCGGTTTGGCGTTCGAACAGATCGTTCCGCGGCAGTGTGCCAACGCCTGTATTTTCTGTTTCTGTAACGGCAATCCGGTTGATGCCAGGCCGTCGCTGTTCATCAAGGACGAAGACGTTCGTCTCTCTTTCCTTTACGGCAACTACACTACGCTCACATCCATAACCGAAGACGAGATGCGCCGCATCGTCGAACAGCGACTGTCGCCGCAATACGTTTCGGTCCACGCGACGGATCTCGACGTGCGCGCGTACCTGCTCGGCATCGACAAGCAGCGCGCCGATATCTCCGGAAGGCTTGCGCGACTGCTCGATGCGGGCATTGAAGTGCACGCGCAGGTTGTGTTGTGTCCGGGTATTAACGACAACGAAGTGCTGAAGAAAACGATCTTCGATCTTGCGGCTGAGTTTCCGCGCATCACGAGTGTCGCGATCGTGCCGCTTGGTCTTACTCGTTACAACAACGATCCGCGCCTAACCCGCGTAACGCCGGAATTCTGTCGCAACGTGATCGATCAGGTTACAGACATCCAAAAACAACTACACGCAAAGCTGGGAACGAACTTCGCACTGTTAGGCGACGAGATCTACCTGCGAGCAGGACGACGCATTCCGGCAAGATCGCACTACGGCGACTATCCACAGATTGAAGACGGAGTCGGCATGGTCCGATCTTTCGAGAACGAATTTGCCGCGCTTGTGCGCAAGCTCGAACGCGAACAATGGACCAGCGCTAGCAACACGAGTGGCACCATCTTCACAGGCACACTCTTCGCGCCCGTGCTCACGAAAATGATCGACAAGCTCAACGCAAGATTTGGGACGAAACTAGTCGTCGAGTCGCTCGAGAATAGTTACTTTGGCGGCGACGTTTCTGTTGCCGGCTTATTGACGGGTCAGGATCTCGTACAGGCGCGCGAACGCGTCACCGGCGAGTTTGTGTGCATACCGCGGCAGATGCTGAAGAGTGACGAAGCAATAATGCTGGATGGAATGAAACTCGACGAAGTTTCGCGCACGTTGGGCCAACCGGTTCACGCCATCAACTTGAAAGAGCTGGCGACACTCCTGCTAAGCAAAAACTGACCGATGCAGAAAAAGATTCTCGACGTCGGCTGTGGTCAGAACAAGTTTCCCGGCGCCACCGGCATCGATGCCAATCGTTTAAGTCATGCTGACGTCATTCACGATCTGGGCACGTTCCCGTACCCTTTCGCGGACGACGAATTCGAAGAGATCATTTGCCGCCACGTCATCGAGCACGTTCCCGACGTGCTTGGTTTCGTCACCGAGCTGCATCGCATCACGAAGCCCGGCGGCATTCTGAAGATCGTTACTCCTCACTACTCAAACCCTGATTGGGCAACCGATCCAACTCATCGCAATCACTTCAACAGCTATTCCTTCACCTGCTTTATTCCTTCACGCGCACCTTTTCCGTTTTACACGACCGCGGAGCTGAAACCTTTGACCACGCACGTCAGCCTGGCAAATCTCTGGCGCGCGTTAGGAATGGAGCTTCTCGTCAATCTCGATCAGCGCTGGCCTTCCTTTCGATTCACGCGGAAGTTTTGGGAGTTTTACCTGTCGACGATTTTTCGCGGGAAGGAACTGTATTTCGAGCTGGAAGTGATCAAATAGGACTATTAGCCACGGATTTACACGGGCTCATCCACAGATAAAACCAAATCCGTGCCTGAAAATCCGTGATAATCTGTGGCTGGATGTCATGGTCCGCCACCCAACTCTCAATCGCGCCTCTCGGAGCCGGTGATCTGATCGATCGAGCCGTCAGGCTATATCGACGCCACCTCTTCGTCCTCATTCGCACCGCAGCGCCCCCGGTAATCATCGTTGCCGCGGGCTGGATACTGTTTTCGATCAGCATTCGGCGAGTTTTTATTACCTCGAGTGATAAGGACCTTTTGCTTTACGTTCTTCTGTGGCTGGTGTCGATAGCGATCACGTTGGGCGGGTACCTGTTCATGCTGGTGGTAATGGGCGGCGCTACGCGGACTCTGGTAGCTCACTTACTCCATAATGAGCCCGTCACAGCCCGGGCTACATACAACGCCGTGCGAGCACGCTTCTGGGGGCTGTTGGTTGCCTCGTTGATTGTGCTTGCCTGGATCATCGCCTCGTTGACTGCGGCATTCGTCGGTTGGGAAATCGCGGCTTTCATCTTCATTATCGGCTCGATGGCCGCGGCGAGTATTGGTCCTGCCTGGCTGTCAGCGGTTATTGGTATCGTCGGAATAGTGATCGCGACGGTGCTGGGTCTCTGGGTGTTTTTTCTCGTCGTTGCGCGAGTGGCATATGTTCCTCAAGTGATGCTGGTCGAGGGCAAAGGCGTCCTTCAAGCGGTGGGACGCAGTTTTTCCCTGGCGCGCGGCAACGTGCGCCGTTTGATGGCGATGACGCTGTTTACCACTTTTGCCACCTATTCAGCGTTGATGATTCTTGCAGTTCCACTCAGCTGGTACGGTTATCTCAATGGGATCGACCCGGCTCCGTGGGCGTCGGAGAAGTGGCCGGCATGGTACGCGATCGCCTACAGCGTGCTGGGTCCACTGAGCTCGATCGTGCTCACACCGGTTTGGATGCTTGGTCTGTCGTTGCTTTACGTGGATGAACGCGTCAGGCACGAAGGTTACGACATTGAATTAATGGCGGCGCGGCAACTGGGCGAGCTTCCCGACGTGAACGTGTCGTCGCCATTGGGAACCGCGCTCCATTCACTTGAAGGCAAACAGCCACCGCCTGGGCCAATGGCAACAGGTCGCGTTCTGAATCTCAGTTAAGCTCTCAATGCCTCAGATCTCCAAAACGCATCGCCGCAGCATCGCATGTGTGGTCGTGTTGGTGGCCTT
>JAICQI010000705.1 GCA_025937955.1 Pyrinomonadaceae bacterium | reverse complement strand
GTCCGCGGAATAAACGTACGTTCCCGGATCGATGATGTACGGTCGACCGCCGGCGCAGACTTCAATACTCAATGCATCGTTGTGCCCGTGCGAGCCGCGTCCATTAATCCCTGCGCCGCTGGCGTTGAAACAGAGATAAAGATCGCCATCGCGCATGATGTAAATGCCCGCGTCCGGAAAGGCCTGCGAGACAGCGTGCTCAGGTTGTAGTGTGGGATCGTTAAAGACAGAGGCGCCGATTTCCAAAAGATACGCGTGATCGTCCGCGCGCCGACGTACAAAGGGCAAAACCTGACCGCTGTCGGTATCGCCAATCAGCGGCGCAAACCCGTCCGGCCGCAGGTAAGCGCGAATGTAAATCAGCATTTGATGAAGCTTTGACCAGTATCTTTGCTCAATCTCGATATTGTTTGCCCGGCAAAGCATGAACGAGTAAAGGAAGAGCTCCGTCACAAAACGGTGATAGCCTGTTGACGCTTCGAAATCTGCTCCGTCGGCGAGCACTTGCTTGTCCATCTCGCGCAGCATTTGGTCGAGGCCGAAGTCGCGCCACTCTGCCGCGTCGCGAAGCTCGGGAAGCAACAACCCCAACCAAAGTAGTCCAACAACATCTGAGAGGTAGTGATTGCTGGTGGCGATGTAAGAGAATTCGAGATTGCGCCGGATGTAGTTGCCGTGTTGTTGAAGTAGTCGCAGGAAGAACTGTAGAAATTCTGAATCGAATTGTAGCGAGTGACGGAATACTTCAAACGCGGCGAGCAAGTTCATCGCGCGCAGTGCAACTTCCATTGCGCAAGTCCAGTTTGGACCGCGACCATAAGGATTTTGCACGGCCCAGCTTCGGAGCTGCGCAAAAAATTCCGCTGCGTACCGCTCATCTTTCGTTGAAGAGTAAGCACGGGCAAGCGTGAGGAAATGGCCCAGGCGGTTCAGTTCCCAGAGCACGCGCACATCCGAGCCGTCACCGCGCACTAGCTTGATGTCGCGATGATAATCGAGCGGCCACGCGTAGTTTGAAAGCGGATCGCGCGTCCATTCAATCTCTTCGCCGAAACGCTGCTCACCAAAACCAAGCAAAGGCCACGAGTGAGAGTCAACGATCCGATCTGCGGAAGTGATATCGGCTGTTTCGCTTTCGAGCAAACCACGAATGAACTTAGCCGCGCGCTCTCCACGAAAATGCGCTAACAACTCGTCAGCACTCATGCGCGCGAAAGCCGGCGTCAGCAACAAAGGCTCATCGCGGTCCAAACCTGCTCGTTCCTTCCGCTGTTGAAGCGAAACTCGGCTCCGTCGCAGCGCTTCCAGAGCCACCGTCGTCAGCTTCACTTCTCCACGGATGGCCCGTTTAATTTTGTTCAGAACTGCCATCAACGCGAGCTGGGAACGAATGTTTCGAGCGCATCGAGGATACGCTCAGACGTTTTGCCGTCCCAAAGAGGTGGTCGATATTGCAGCTTTTTCGCGGAACCGTTCATTGCCGCCATTGCCGTGGCGATGATCTTGGTCGGATCAGTGCCTACGACAACGTTCGTTCCCATTTCGACGGTGATGGGACGCTCGGTATTCTCGCGCAGCGTCAGGCAAGGTATGCCGAGCGCGGTCGTCTCTTCCTGAATGCCACCGGAATCCGTCAGCACAAGAGAGGCGTTGCTCATCAAGTTAAGAAAACTGAGATAGCCGAGGGGGTCGACGGTCAACAGATCTCTTATCGATTCGACCCGCGCACTCAAGCCAAGCTCGGCGATCGTCTTTCTGGTTCGTGGATGCACCGGAAAAAGTATCGGCAACTTCGCTGCGATCACTTCGAGCGCGTCAAGAATTCGCTCGAACGACTCACGCAGATCGACATTTGACGGGCGATGCAGCGTCAGCAAAGCATACTTCACGCCGCTCAGCCCGAATTGCTCCCTGGTGTTCCGTGCTCGCGCCGTCTGAAGATTCTTTTGCAGCGAGTCGATCATCACGTTTCCGACGAGACGAATACGTCCGCGCGGGATTCCTTCGGCGAGCAGGTTTTCATCTGCGTCTTGCGAGGGCGTGAAGAGAAGGTCGGCGATCTGATCGGTCAGCAGCCGGTTGATCTCTTCGGGCATCGTCCGGTCGCGGCTGCGCAGTCCCGCTTCAACGTGCGCCACCTTCACGCCGAGCTTCACGCAAACCAGCGCGCACGCGATGGTGGAGTTGACGTCGCCTACGACCAGCACCCAGTCGGGCTTTTCGCGTAGCACGACGGGTTCGAAGCGCTCCATCACGGCTGCAGTTTGTGCTGCATGTGAAGAGGAGCCAACGCCGAGATGTGTGTCAGGTTCAGGGAGCTCGAGGTCACGAAAGAACGAATCAGACATTGCTGAGTCGTAATGTTGACCGGTGTGAACGACGAGCGGCAGGAACTTGGCCGGGCGCCTCTTCATCGCGGCCACGATAGGCGCCACCTTCATGAAGTTGGGCCGCGCCCCGACGACATTAATAACTTTCAGCATCGTTTTGTAGGGGTGGCCCTCCGTGGCCACCCCAGCGTACGAAGTCGAGCACTGGGGCGGCCACGGAGGGCCGCCCCTACAACGACCCAAGCATCACAACCGAATGATCCGGGCGCTGCTTTCGCGGCGAACGTCGCCGTTCAAAGCATTGCGAGTGTCGACGATGAGCGGGGCCAGCGAACAGACGTGCTTGTAGTCGATCTCACTGTGATCCGTGACGATGATGACGCAGTCGGCCGCGCGAAGCTCTTCATCCGTTAACGGCACTGAATTCAGTGGTTCGCCACTGACATCCGTGTGCGCATCGTCAAAACGAACCTCCGAAACGAACGGATCGTGATAGCGAACGTTCGCGCCCTTCGCGCGTAGTCGATCGATAATCGACAGCGCCGGACTCTCGCGCACATCGTTTACATCTTTCTTGTACGCAACGCCAAGCAACAGCACGTTCGAGCCTTTCATCGCCTTGCGCTCGTCGTTCAAGCCATCAGAAACGAGTTGGACCACGTGCTCCGGCATGCGCGAATTGACTTCCTCCGCGAGACTGATGAAACGCGAATCAAAGCCATGCTGCCGCGCCTTCCACGACAAGTAATGCGGATCGAGCGGAATACAATGCCCGCCAATCCCCGGCCCGGGATAGAACGGCATGAACCCGAAAGGCTTGGTTGCCGCGGCGCGAATCACTTCCCACGTGTCGATGTTCAGCGCGTAGCAAAGACGCGCCATCTCGTTTGCCATGCCGATGTTCACCGCGCGGAAAGTGTTCTCCAAAAGCTTCGCCGCTTCGGCGACGCGCGCCGAGCTAACACCGTGAACGTCCTTGACGATGTGCGAATAAAGATGAGTCGCGACCGCGGTCGAATCAGGTGTAACACCACCAACAACCTTTGGAATGTTATGTGTAAGAAAACTCGGATTGCCGGGATCTACACGCTCCGGCGAGAACGCCAGCAGAAAATCCTCGTCGAGCTTTAAGCCCTTCTCTTCAAACATCGGCAACAGCACTTCGTCAGTCGTGCCCGGATAAGTAGTTGATTCGAGGACGATCACCTGCCC
>JAICQI010000433.1 GCA_025937955.1 Pyrinomonadaceae bacterium | reverse complement strand
CAATAAAAAATGAGCGCGGTCATGTATCAATCAACCTGGCGACGAGTGCTATCGCCAACTGGAAACACGGGCGATGCAGTGTTTCGCATTCTGATGCTTCTCGTCGCGCTGTTAATGGTTGGCATCGTCGTGGCCATGGTGCTTGCGCTGGCGACCGACTCAATGCTCTCGATTCGGCAGTTTGGTTTCGGTTTTTTGACAAGCCAGCGATGGGATCCGATCAAGGGTGAGTTTGGGGCGCTGCCATTCGTTTACGGAACTGTAGCTTCGTCGCTCATCGCTCTGTTGATCAGCGTCCCGTTTTCTTTAGGTATCGCGATCTTTTTGGTTGAGCAGGCGCCGTACTACATCGCGCGACCGGTGGGTTTTTTAGTTGAGCTCCTGGCTGCCATTCCCTCAGTCGTTTACGGCTTGTGGGGCATCTTCGTGCTGGCGCCTTTTCTCCGTGAGTATGTCGAGCCGGCTTTGGCAGCGTCGTTCGGCTGGTTACCACTGTTTCAGGGATCGATCACCGGAATCGGATTGCTGACCGGTGGGATCATCCTGGCGATCATGGTGACGCCGATCATCTCCGCCGTCGTGCGTGATGTGCTAACGGCCGTTCCTGGTACTCAACGGGAAGCAGCCCTTGCTCTTGGCGCGACGAAGTGGGAGATGATTCGGATGGTGCTTGTAAATGGCGCGCCAGGAATCGCCGGTGCAGTGATCCTCGGATTGGGCCGCGCCATAGGCGAAACGATGGCGGTAACGATGGTAATCGGCAATCGTCCGCAGATCAGTTTCTCACTTTTCGAACCGTCGTACACGATCGCTTCTGCGATTGCGAACGAATTTACTGAAGCTACCGGCGATCTTTATCTGAGCGCGCTCGTTGAGCTCGGACTCATTCTGTTTCTGGTAACGTTTGTGGTGAACGGTATCGCACGAGTTCTGGTTTGGAATGTAACGCGGCGAACTGGTGGGGTTGGTAGGGCAGCCTGATGGCCAATTATGCAAACGCCGATCGAATGCGTCGTGCTACGAGCGCGTTGATGACGAGTCTGACTGCGCTCTGCACTCTGCTTGCCGTGAGCGCGCTGCTGATCATCTTGTCATATATTGCGTGGCAGGGAATAGGCTCGCTAAGTTTTCAGTTTCTACTTGATAGTCCTCGCCCCGTGGGTGAAGGTGGTGGAATCGGAAACGCGATTGTCGGATCGCTGGTGCTGCTTTTGATCTCTTCTGCCTTCGGCCTACCGCTCGGAATTTGTGTGGGAGTGTACTTGTCAGAGGTCGGCAGAGGTCAAGTCGGCAACGTTGTTCGTTTTATTGTCGACACTCTGACGGGCATTCCCTCAATCGTTACCGGAGTGTTTGTTTACGCGATTCTGGTTTTGCCGATGAAGCACTTTTCGGCGTTCGCCGGTGGTGTAGCGCTGGCGCTGATCATGATCCCGATCGTCGCGCGCACAACAGAAGAGATGTTGAAGCTCGTGCCACATAGTTTGCGCGAAGGAGCGCTGGCGCTCGGCGCTCCGCAATGGCGCGTGATCTTGGGCGTGGTCATTCCAGCGGCGGCGCCGGGAATAGCGACTGGAGCGATGCTCGCCATCGCGCGCGTTTCAGGAGAGACGGCGCCGTTGCTGTTCACGGCTTTTGGAAGTCGATTTTTTCCGACGTCGTTGAATGAACCGATCGCATCGCTGACAGTTCAGATTTACAACTATGCCATCTCGCCTTACGACGAATGGCATGCACAAGCATGGGCGGCGACGCTGGTACTGATGACACTTGTACTCGGTATCAACATCATCGTGAGGTTCTTGACTCGGAAGCGATTTTAGCCGCGGATTAGACGGATATTTTGAAACGATCAATACGGATTTTATGTTTGTGACTTTTGTGCCTTTTTGTGGCTGATTATGCCTGTAGAAATTGCGGCTCCAAAAATTGAAGTACGCCCCTCAGCGCCTGCGCGCATCCCTGGCAAGGCCAAGGTATCGGTGCGCGATCTGAACTTCTTCTATGGGCGCGTGCAGGCACTTCACGACATCTCGCTCGACATCCCGGAACGCATCGTGATGGCGTTCATTGGTCCCTCGGGCTGTGGGAAGTCAACTTTCCTGCGGACGCTGAACCGGATGAACGACGTCATTCCCGGCACTCGTGTCGCCGGCGAGGTGTCGATTGACGGCCACGATATTTACGCGCCCGGAACGGACGTAGTCGAGCTGAGGCGCCGCGTGGGAATGGTGTTTCAAAAATCAAATCCATTTCCGAAGTCGATTTTCGACAACGTCGCGTACGGTTTAAGAATCAACAAGGTTACAAGGAGCAGTAACGAGCTGGCGGATCGTGTCGAACAGGCGCTGAAGGACGCGGCATTGTGGAATGAAGTTAAAGACCGCTTGAAGACGTCCGCGCTGAGTCTTTCCGGCGGACAGCAGCAACGGTTGTGCATCGCGCGGGCACTCGCGATTCGTCCTGAGGTACTATTGATGGACGAACCTGCTTCGGCGCTCGATCCAATTGCAACCTCGAAGATTGAAGAGTTGATCTTCGATTTGAAAGAGCAGTACACGATCGTCATCGTGACGCACAACATGCAGCAGGCAGCTCGCGTTTCCGATACGACCGCATTCTTCCTGCTCGGCAAGTTGATCGAAGTAAACGCGACTGAGAAGATGTTCACTGCCCCCAACGAAAAGTTAACTGAAGACTACATCACGGGCCGATTCGGATAGCAATTCTTATGGACATTCACCGTCATCTTGACGACGAACTAAGCTCACTGCGCGACCGCGTTCTCTTGCTGGGGGGCGAAGCGGAACAAGCGCTCGAACGCGCAATGTATTCGCTGAGCGAACGCGACAGCGACGTCGCTCGCCAGGTGCTCGAGCACGACGATCAGATCGATCATCTCGAAGTCGAGATCGATCGCCAGTGCATCGACATCATCGCGTTGCGCCAACCTGCTGCGCGCGATCTGCGTTTCGTCATCTCCGTCGCGAAAATGGCGCCGGTCCTGGAGCGCATCGCCGACCACGCCTGCAACATCGCGCGCGCTGCCATCGATCTCAACAACGAACCGGAGCTCAAATCAGTGCTCGACCTGAATCGCATGGCCGAGCATGCGTTGAAGATGTTGCGCGAATCGCTCGACGCGTTTACCAGCAACGACGCGATCGCTGCGCGTGAAGTCATCAAGAGCGATAACGAGATCAACGATCTCTACAACCACACGTTCCATCGTCTGATCGAGCTGATGGTGACCGAACCCGCCACCGCGACTCGAGACGCACGACTCTTGTTTGTCGCCAAACATCTCGAGCGCATTGGCGATTACGTGACTGACATTTGCGAGCTGACCGTTTACATGGCTGAGGCTGCATTCATCAAACATACAAATTAGTTATGACTCGCCCAATCCTGATCATCGAGGATGACGCCGACATCTCTGAGAGTTTGAAGTACAACTTCGAACGGGAAGGATTGGCGGCAGTCACAGCGCCGACTGGCGAAGCGGGGCTGTCCGCGGCGCTTAACGAACGCGAGCCACCGCGACTCATTATCCTCGATCTGATGTTGCCGGGTATGAGCGGCATTGAGTTGTGCCGTCGCCTGCGTCGCGAGCCGGCCACCAGGCGCACTCCGATCATAATGCTCACCGCGAAAGCTTCTGAATCGGATCGCGTTACCGGACTCGATCTCGGCGCCGACGACTACATCACGAAGCCATTTTCAGTGCGCGAGCTGCTGGCGCGTGTGCGCGCCGTGATGCGCCGTGCCGATGAAACGATGGGCAAGACCTACGAAGACGATCACCTGCTTATCGACTTCGACGACATTCGCGTGGCCTGCGAAGGCGTAAAGATCAAACTCACGAACAAGGAATTCACGCTGCTGTCAGTGCTAGCCAGAAGCGCGGATCGAGTGGTAACGCGCCAGCAGTTGCTGGATAGTGTGTGGGGATACAGTTACTATGGCGACGCGCGCACGCTTGACGTGCATATTCGCCGCTTGCGGCAGAAGCTCGACAAGTGTGGCGACTGTATCGAGACGGTAGTCGGAGTTGGCTACCGGTTTGTTGGTTGCACGAGCCAGGTGGCAGCGGACGGTCAGAGTAATTGAAGGATTGGAACTGTCGTGCCCAAGCGACAATCTCTTTTGATCGGTGCGTGTGTTCTTCTCACAGTCCTGGCGCTGGTTGTTCCCTCGTTCCTCGTTCGTCTGGTTTTAGCGGGTCTTTTAATAATCACAGCCGTAGCTTTAGTCCTGATTAATCGCAATTCTGTAAACCGTTCACCTGACCGGCTCGATCAAAGTAGTGCGCCGGAAAATCTCGCCGTCAGTTCGTTGCTGGAAGCGACGTTGGCAGGCATGCGCGAAGGTTTGCTGGTAGTCAACAAAGACATGCGCGTAGTGGCGTCAAATCCCGCAGCTCACAAGTTGTTCAATCCTTCGGTCGCGTCGTTGAAGTCGCAGCGCTTGACCGAGCTGACGCGTAATCCAGCGATCTACAGTGCGTTTTTGGATGGACTAAAAGGTATCGAACGCAGTGGGGTGAAAGTTGAAACTCATGGACCAGAGCGACAAGTATTCGACCTGCGCGTGGTTCCGATCGGAAGCACGAATGGACACGGCGCCCAGGGCGCGCTAGGCGTCTTCTTCGACATCACCCGAACAGAACGTTTGGAGAACATAAGACAGGAATTCCTCTCAAACGTCTCCCACGAACTACGAACACCACTCACCGCGATCATCGCGTTTGTAGAAACTCTGGAAACGGGCGCGATGGAAGATCCGGAAAGTTCGCAACGCTTCCTTTCAATCATTCGCAAGAACGCTTCGCGAATGCACGGTCTCATCGACGACATCCTCGAACTCACCGCGATCGAAGGTGGCAACGTGCGGCTCAGAGCAGCCCCGGTAGAGTTATATACATTGGTCGAGGAAGTCTGTGCGTCTTTCGCAGCCAAAGCCGCGGCGCAAAACGTCATGCTCGAAAACAACGTCCCGTCCGAAGTGATCGTATATGCGGACGAGCGCCGCCTCGAGCAGATGCTCACGAATTTGATCGACAACGGGATCAAATTCAGCCGCGAGCATGGCACGGTGGCGATCAGTTACGAATCGGGAACGCGCGATAAGATTCTGGTACAGGACAATGGCGACGGCATTCCAGCGCAGCATCTCGAGCGCTTGTTCGAGCGCTTTTACCGCGTCGACCGGGCGCGGTCGCGAGACATAGGCGGCACCGGCCTGGGGCTCGCCATCGTGAAGCACCTGGCGCTGTTGCACGGCGGCGAGGTCACGGTCACATCCGAACTGGGCAAAGGCACGACTTTCACCATCCATTTACCAACGAATCCCCGTAAATCGGCCTAAAAATCGCTAAAATCCACGGCTGAAAAACACTGTTGCAACTCTCGGTCAGGGTTTGCCATAATGCTCCTGAGGCCACGCCTCGCTCGTCCCGACAGCCCCACAGATGCCCCGTTACTCACAGAAATGGGGATTAATATGCGAATGCGACGAGTTGTACGAGCCGTTTCGACATTTG
>JAICQI010000842.1 GCA_025937955.1 Pyrinomonadaceae bacterium | reverse complement strand
CTTCCTTTAAGTACCTCCTGTCGGGGGGGCACTCCGGGGCCGCCCGTGCTGCGTCACTCCGCCCGTGGTCGAGGACGGGCGGCCACGGTGGGCCGCCCCTACAAAAGCGCCGTTCAAAACTCGATATGTTCGGAGTGTCAACACGATGGTGGTGACGAAGACCAATGCGCCACAGGCAACATGAGCGACGGTGATCGCGATCATCGGATTGAGCGGCTGCGGATCGCTCGGCGAAGCCAAACGCGTCATGTAAGCCGCCACCCCGAGACATAACTGCACCGCCAAAAGCGATAACGCTACTACAGCCGGACGCGTCAGAAACTTCTCATCTTTATAACGTCGCAACATCGTGATACTCGCACTTCCCAAAGCGATCGTTACCGCGAGCGCTCCGCCGATGTGCGCCAGTATCAATTGCGTCGGCAGGTGCTGGTCCCATGTCGCCGAGTGACGCAGCGTGGCTCCGATAATTAGTTGCAGGAAGATCGTCACCAATGCCGCAGTACACAAATAACGCAGTGGCAGAGTTCCCTGCACTTCCGGAAGTGGCCTCGCTTCCATCCAGCTTCGCGAAGTGAACACCGCCAAACTAACCGTCGTGCAAAAGAAAAGCTGCGCCAGCGTGGCATGCGCGGTTGAAACTGCCAGCGGCAGCATCAGTTTTACAGTCAAACCGCCGAGCAGTCCCTGTGCGATCACAGCCAGCAGCGCGAAGACGCCGAGTTTGCGCACCCAGGAACGCCCCTCTTTCATGAGAATCCAGACAGTCAAAACTATCGTCAGCATACCGACAGTAGTCGCGACCATCCGGTGCCCGTGCTCCCAAAACAGGTTACCAACCATCTTGGGAAAGAACTGGCCATTTGAAAGCGGCCAGTCGGGCGTCGCCAGTCCGGCGTCATTACTCGTAACCAACGCACCGGCGATAATTAAGAAAAACGTCGCGCAAGCGACGAGAATTGCGTAACGATTAAGACCCCGGTTCATTCGTATCGCCGATTGCCAATTGCCGATCGACTTTTGTGAATCGGCAATTGGCAATCAAAATGCCTCTAGTGTTTGCTTATCATCGGGAATTCGATCGCCGGCATCATCTTTAATGACGGAGCGATCGAAGTCGTTGCAGCGCCACCGAAAGCGAAGTCAGCTTTCGCAGTGCCATTGGCGGTCACTGTCACCTGCATCGGCTTTTCTTCAGGAGTCTGGCCTTCTCTCCAGGCAACGATGGTATAGGTGCCCGGCGGAACGTTCTTGATCTCGTATGCGCCGGTATCATTACTGACCGCGAAGAGCGGGTGTCTCAACACGCCGATGTACGCTTTCATCCAGGGATGCTGGTTGCACTTGACTGGAATGAGCGTTTCCGCGCGCGCAAAGCTCTCCTCGATTGGGCCCTGACCAGCTGACTGCGTCTTGTTCCATTCGCGGTTGAGCTTTGGCGTTGGGTGAACGTTGTGTTGCGTTGCATCGCTGTTGGTGATGCTGATCTTTTGATTGACCTGAACGCCCATCACGTGTGGCGAGTAGTGACAACCGTTCTGATCGAGCTGAGCAGCAGTGGTTGGCGTGGGCCAGGTGTATTCGGCGATCTTCTTGCCGCCGTCGACAGAGCCTTCCTTAACATAGACGAACACGTTAGCAAGCTTACCGTCCTTCACGACGGTATCGTCAGTCACTAAATTCGGATTCTTTTGACCGCAGACGGGATCGGCCGTCGTGTCGATCTTCTTCGGCGCCGGCGGCGTGCCGTTATAAGAGATAACGCCGCTGATGGTACCGGTCGGCCCGGTGGGTGGCGCTTGGCCAACGTCTCCTGATGGCTGATTTGTATCTGGCGCTTTGGCGCCGCCGCCACACGCTGAGCCGAGAGCTAACAAAGACAGTGCAATCGATATCACAAGCCAGACTTTTGTCTGCTTATTCATGATCAACTCCTCCAAACTAAGATACTTTCGCATTAACTGTAGCACGGAAGCCGCACGAACGCGGAACGCCCATACTGAGTGCTTTCCGGCCTTTTTGTAGGGGCGGCACTCCGTGGCCGCCCGTTTCGCGCATAACACCACGACGGATGGCCACGGAGTGCCACCCCTACAAATATCACCCGTGAGTCCGCAAAACTGAAGCTACACTTTTCCCTAAGACGGCGCGTGTGCGATTGCGAGCGTGATTCCGAGTGCGCTTCCGCTTCGCGCGCGCGTGATGCTGTGTCGTTGACGCCGTCGGCAATGCAGTCGTAGCCGGGCCCGTCGCCAACAACCGTCGCTGCTCGGCGTCGTCTAACAGGAACATGTATCGCACCAACAAGCGCGCGTGATCGTCGTGGTACGCCACCGCGCTCGCAGGAGGCTGCGCCAGATTCACTATCCAGCGATCACCTTCTTTACGGAAAAGCCCGCTCGGCATCGCTGTTCCCGGACTTATCTCCGCCGGATCCAGCAACCACCGGAACGTCCAGTCAGGCTTGAGCCTCTCCGCAGCCAACAGGAAGTTCGGCGCGATCGCTTTCGCATCACGTGCAGGATCGCCGGTGATATGACACTTCAAACACGGCGTTCCCGACGTAAACATCTCCCGCGCTGTTGCAATCTCCTGTGCTGTTAAAGGCTTCATCGGCTCCTTAATATATGGATCCTGCTGTCCCGATAACGCCATGAAGAAGCGCACCAGCGCCTGCAACTCGTTCGGTGAAAAATTGAACGTCGGCATCCGGAACTGCAAATACGGACGAATCCCGTTT
>JAICQI010000574.1 GCA_025937955.1 Pyrinomonadaceae bacterium | reverse complement strand
GGCACTCCGTGGCCGCCCGTGGAGGCCGCCATTCGGAGGACGGGCGGCCACAGAGTGCCGCCCCTACAAAAAGACCATTCAGTTGTATATTTTACATCTGGGTGGGTGGCATCAGCAGATTGTAGATTCGATCCAAGTCGCGGGCGTCGAAGAAGCTAATCTCGATCTTGCCTTTGCCGCCGTCGGCAGTCTGAAGGATTTTGACCTGCGTGCCGAGCGCCCGGCGAAGTTTGCTTTCAGCGGCGCGGACATTTGGATCGATGACTTGAGGGCCTCTCGGATTTTTCGCCGACTTCTCTTCAGTTGCTTTGTGAACGAGAAGTTCTGTGGCCCGGACGGATAATCCTTTGTCGATGATCTGCCGCGCGAATCGTCGCTGAAGATCTGCGTGGCTGAGCGCTAAGAGCGTTCGAGCGTGACCGGTTGATAGTCGCCCCTCTTTGACCAGTTGCTGCAGGTCCTCCGGAAGACGCAGCAGGCGCAGGTAGTTTGTGATGTACGAGCGATCACGTCCGACGCGCGACGCCAGCGCTTCCTGGGTAAGCCCGACAGTCTCAATTAATTTCTTATAAGCTTGCGCTTCTTCGATCGGGTTGAGGTTCTCGCGTTGAATATTTTCGATCAGCGCGATCTCGAGCAGACTCTCATCGGGGACCTCTTTGACGATAACGGGCACGCGCGTTATGCCCGCCAGCCTGGCCGCTCGCCAACGTCGCTCTCCCGCGATGAGTTCGAAGCCTTCTCCGCGTCGCCTCACGAGCAACGGCTGAACGATGCCGTGACTTCGAATCGAGTCGGCCAAACTCTGCAAGCTCGCCTCGTCAAAATGTGTGCGGGGCTGCATCGGTCCAGGCACGATCGAATCCAGATCAACTTCTGACGGCTCGGAGCCGAGATCAATCGTTCGGTCAGAGGATAGAAGAGCTCCCAGCCCCCGACCCAGCGCTTTTCGATTCATGAATAATCTCCCTGGCTAATTGTGAGTAAGCTTCAGCCCCCTTGGAGTGTGCGTCGTAACTGATGATCGGCTTCCCGTAGCTCGGCGCTTCCGCGAGCCTGACGTTTCTGGGAATGACTGTTTGAAAGACTTGCAGGCCGTAAAAGTCGCGGAGGTCAGCCGCCACTGCGGCAGACAGGTTCGTGCGCTCGTCGTACATCGTGAGCAAGAGGCCCTCGATCATGAGACCCGGATTGTGAATTCTTCGGATGCGTGCGAGCGTGTCGAAGAGCTCTGTTACGCCTTCGAGCGCGTAGTATTCACACTGGATCGGAACCAGGAGCGACTTGGCGGCAGTGAGCGCATTGAGTGTCAACAGGCCGAGTGAGGGTGGGCAATCGATGATGACGTAGTCGTAATTCCCTTCAACAGCTGCGAGGGCGTTCTTTAGACGGAATTCTCTGTGGTCTACTTCGACCAGCTCGATTTCGGCGCCTGCGAGGTCTTTATTTGAAGGAACGACGTCGAGAGAATTGATCGACGTCTGCAAAGTGATTGCCGAGACGGGTTCGTCCAGGACAATGCTGTGGTAAAGACTGCGGCGAAAGCTGCCCCGCTGAATACCGATACCGGAGGTCGCATTTCCCTGCGGGTCGGCGTCGACAAGCAGAACGCGATTTCCGAAACTAGCAATAACCGCGGCAAGGTTCACCGCGGTGGTAGTCTTCCCGACTCCGCCTTTTTGGTTCGCGACGGCTATAGATTTAGCCATAAGCGCATAAACCTAACACAGCACAGGCCAATCGAGCCACACGACTCTTGTTTAATGTTTCACGTGTCCCCATCCGGCTAATGGGACACGTGAAACATCTGTAGGGGCGACCCTCCGTGGCCCGCCCCAGCCTGAGATCAACGATGGGGCGGCCACAGAGGGCCGCCCCTACAAATTAGTTCGTTGTTGCGCTGAGAGATATGCGAGAAGGGTCGAGAGGGCGCCGGGTGTCAGGCCGGGGAGACGGCGCGCTTCGCCGAAGGTTAACGGCTGAGCACGGTCGAGGCGCTCGACGATCTCGTTAGAGAGACCACTGATGCCGCGAAAGGCCGTCTGTCGCGGGATTTTCAGTGTGTCGTGCTGATATAGCTTCGCGATCGCGGCTTTTTGCGTGTCGAGATATCCCGCATAAAGCGAGTCGGCCAGCACGGAGTTCAGATCTGACTCACTGATCGGCTTCAGTTCCCCCGGTAACAGCGACATTATTAACTCGGCGGTCACCTTGGGCCGTTTCGCCAACTGCGACAACGAAATCGAATCGCCTAAGTCACCGCCGATCAAAGCCGTCACTGCCGCGTGCCGAGCATCCGCGCGCCGCAGACGGACGCTCTCCAGCGCAGTTCTCAATGTCGCAAGCCGCGCCTGTCGCGCGTTGAACCGATCCCAGTCGGAATCTCCGACCAGTCCGAGTTCCCTGCCATAGCGCTCCAGTCGCTCATCTGCATTGTCGTAACGCAGCGCCAACCGGTATTCGGCGCGTGATGTAAAAATCCGGTAAGGCTCGTCCACGCCCTGCTTGATCAGGTCCTCGACGAGTACTCCTATATATGACTCTTCTCGTCGCAGCCGCAGCGACTCGCGCTTCTGCGTGTAAAGCGCCGCGTTGATTCCTGCCAGCAGGCCCTGGCACGCAGCCTCTTCATAGCCGGTGGTCCCGTTAATCTGGCCGGCGTGAAAGAGACCGGGCAAACGAGTCGTTTGCAGATCCGGCCCCAGTTCCCGCGGATCGACGAAGTCATACTCGATCGCATAACCCGGTCGTATGACTCGCGCTTCCTCCATGCCCGGGATCATCCGCACGAGATCCTGCTGCAGTTCCGCCGGCAAAGAAGTCGAAAAGCCGTTTAGATAAACCTCGTTGGTATCGTGTCCCTCGGGCTCAAGGAACAGCTGGTGGCGAGACTTGTCAGAGAACTTAACGACCTTGTCCTCTATTGACGGACAGTATCGCGGACCGACGCCTTTGATCTTTCCGGAATAGAGTGGCGACTGAGCAAGGTTCGCGCGAATCGCATCGTGCACCTGTTCGGTCGTGTAGCCGACATAGCATTGAATCTGTTTCTGATCGAGACTGTCAGTCGCAAACGAAAACGGCACCGGCACCTCATCACCCGGCTGTGGCTCGAACGCGCTCCAGTCGATGGTTCTCCCATCCAACCGTGGCGGCGTTCCCGTCTTCAAGCGGCCGACCGGAAATCCCAGTCGCTTTAACGTTTCGGAAAGCTCAATCGCGGCAGGCTCGCCGGCGCGCCCGCCGGAGTAAGTTCGACGGCCCGTATGAATCAGGCCATTCAGAAACGTTCCGGTGGCGACCACGACCGCCTGCGCTTCAAACTGTCGCCCGTCTTCGAGCACGACACCCGCAAGCTTTCCATGGTCGATCACAAAATCGACGACTTTTCCCTGCCGCAGGTGCAGATTGGAAGTGGCTTCGAGCGTACGGCGCATCTCGGCGCGGTATCTCATCCGATCCGCTTGCGCTCTTGGAGACTGGACCGCCGGTCCGCGCGAACGATTGAGCAATCGAAACTGAATTCCGGTGCGATCGATGACGCGGCCCATAATTCCGCCGAGCGCATCGATCTCCCGCACCAGGTGTCCTTTCGCGATTCCACCAATAGCGGGATTGCAGGACATCTGACCGACGAGATCCAGGTTCAACGTAATCAGTCCGGTTTCGGCGCCGAGACGTGCAGCAGCAGACGCCGCCTCACAGCCGGCATGGCCGGCGCCGATCACGATTACATCGAATAGCTCATCAAACGACATTGACTACTTCCCAATACAAAAAGTCGCGAAGATCTCCGACAGAATATCTTCCGTCGTGGTCTCTCCGGTGATCTGGCCCAGGAACCGCAACGCATTATGCAGCGGCGCGAGCACAAGTTCCTCGCTATGTCCGTCACGCAAAGCAGACCGCGCGGCTTCGAGTTCACGCTGAGTGCTGCACAACAGATCGTAGTGGCGCGCGTTTGTAATCAACAAGCTGCCGTCTTCGATGCCGTTGTTGTGCAGACTCGCAAGGATCGCCGAACGCAGCGCCGTCAGGCCTTCGCCAGTCCGCGCCGATACATTAATCGGTTGCACCTCTCTAATACAACTTGCCGAGACAGCGAAACCAGGCAGGTCGCTTTTGTTTCGTACGACCAAGCGACGCGTGTGTTCTGTTTGACTTAACAAGTCGTGATCTGATGGTCCAAGTTCCGTCGAACCATCGAGCACCACCAACACCAGATCCGAATCACCCATCGCACGACGAGTTCGTTCCATGCCCAACGTCTCGATGCCATCTGTCGTCTCGCGGAGGCCCGCTGTATCAGTGAGGATTACTGGAATGCCTTCGAGGTCGATTGCTTCAGACAAAGTATCGCGCGTCGTACCCGGGATGTCCGTCACGATTGCCCGCTCTCGTTCGATTAAACTATTGAAAAGACTGGACTTACCCACATTCGGGC
>JAICQI010000456.1 GCA_025937955.1 Pyrinomonadaceae bacterium | reverse complement strand
GATCTCGCCTGCTTTCACCTCGTCGACTGCAGCTCGCACTGCGGGCATTAACGGCAACAACGTTTTCAAACGATTGTTTCTAGCAACCATCAGAATGATTGCGATATTGAAGTTTTTGATGTTCTGCTGGAAGCTGAGGTTTTGATCTACCGTGAGAAAAACATCGAACTTGGTCGCGGCTAAGTTAAGTAACTCCCCATTTTGAATACCGGACCATCCTTGCTCTGTAACCGTAACGACTTCGTGATTGGCAATCTCTCGCTTCAACTTCCGCGGCACACATTCATCAAGCAGCACTTTCATAGACTTGGGTGAGGAAGTGATCTTTCATCTTTTCGAGCACCTTGATTGCGTGCTCCCGGCTCACTGCCGGAAAATCATCCAAAAACTCATCCAGCGTATCGCCCTCTTCGAGATAGGTAATTAATGTTTGAACTGGCACGCGCGTCCCCGAAAAGACCGGTGTACCTCCGAGAATGTCTTTCGAGCGCTGGACCAAAATCTCTTCAGCCATAAACCACCTCTGTCGAATCTTAACAAAGCATCGAGCCCAAGAGGAAGGAGGCTATACTATCAGCCAGTTTAGGCGCTTTCAAAGGACGATTCAGAAAGAGGTTACGACGTGCAGGATGACCAAAGCCAGCTCAGACCTAAATGGTCCTCGAAGAAAAGTCTATCGGGCATTTGGATCTTCCTTGTACTGGCCTTTGCCTGCTCGTCGATTAAATTTGAATCTCGACTTGAATCGGGGGAGTTGATACCGATTCTTTAACAGAACAACGTGGAGGCATCTGATCCGCCGGAAAACCGCCGGGAAGTTAAAGAGATTGAAGACCTCGACTCATCATTGTATGAACCTTTAGCCGCGAAAACGTTATTTCTGCAATCAACGACGCCGACTTTCGACAGCCGCGAAATGAAACCGAGATATTGGCTGCGCATCGAGGATTATCGAAACGCCCAACTGGCTGCGAAACGAATGTCGGAATACCTCACTGTCGGCACCTATGATCGCCTCGAAAAAGCTTGCCAAGCGCAACAAACTGGTTATCGGGGTAGCTGTGACAGTTTCTTCCTATCAAAACAATCGGTACGAATTTGGGCCGTGGCTAGAGGCAAGCGAGTCTACGGACTCACGACTGATACCAATCTGTTTACTTTAATTGAGCTCCCCACGAATCTGCGAAAAAGCGATCGCGCACCTGCCGGAGACCTGAGTTCATTTCGAACTTTACGGTGTCAGAGCCCAGGCGATGCCGTCGGGTTGTTTGCCTACGACGAACGTGCGCTCAACGGTTCCATTGCCAAGGTTGATTATCGAAACGCGGTCGGCAGCCGGATGAGACACGAAGGCGTGCCGGCTGTCGCCGCTGACTGTTACAACCTTTCCCATGTGTGGCATCTCGATCGTCGACGCGATTGAACGCCGCGCTACATCGACGATCATAAACTCCGAGCCGCGAACAACCACAACACGTTTACCGTCCGGGGTAAATCGGAGACGAGCAAACCTCGGTTCATCTTTCTTTGCCGAGCCCAGGCTAATCGTCGCGGTTACATTGCCGGTGGCAGCGTTGAGAATTGAAAGTTTGTTTTCGTCGGCATCCGAGACCCAGACCTCATTTCCAGCCGGAGCGACAGTAACGCCAAAGAGCGTATTCCCCGAAGACAGCGTGCGAACCTGACTGGTTCTTCGATCAATCATCGAAAGGGCCTTCGCTTCCAGATGTGGAACAAAGAGTTTCTGATCGTCCGGCGTGTTTTCGACAAACCAGCCCCCATCGAGCTTCGTGTCCCAGGTCTTACTAATGGCGCCAGTGGTGGCATCGAGTTCCAGCACCGCTTTGGAGGGAGCGCAGGCGACCCACAAAATACGTCCGTTGCGGCTCACGCGCGTGTCATGCGGGCTCTCGCAAGTTTTGAAGGTCGTCTTGACTGACAGAGTTCGCAGATCCAGAACAACAATGGAGTTTCCGCGCGGTGTATTTGGACCAGCTCCGCTGTCAGAAACGTAAGCAAGCGTCCCGTCCGGTGATAGATTGATTTCGTGCGGTCCTTGCGGACTTGGCAGTTTTGCGAGTACCGCCTGTGTGCCGGGATCGATCACAGCTACCTGCCGATCTCCGATCAATGAGACCAGCAGAACGCCCTTGCCTTTTAAGTTCGTTTGACTCTCAGTCAGGCAGACGACTTTCGAACCGTCCACACTAGTAATGTAGATATGTGCCGGCCCATCGCCATCTGATGAGAACGCGATCCTCGTTGCGTCTGGCGACCAAACGCCGAGCCGTTCGGTCGCGCGGGTATTTGTCAGTCGCCGCACATTCTTTCCATCCGCATCCATTACGTAAAGCTCTCGGCTGCCATCGCGGTCGGATGTGAATGAAATTTTTCGGTTGTCACGCGACCAGAAGGCAGCATTATCGTTGAACTCACTCGCAGCGACGCGCCGAACATCGGTGCCGTCAGGCTTCATCGTATAAATCTGATCCTTGCCTGTCCGATCGGAGTAGAAAAGTAAGCGTTTGCCGTCGCGCGACCAATTTGGCACTTGATCGTTCGCCAGGCCCGGCGTAATCACACGAAAACCACTGCCATCAATATTCATCAAACAGATTCGCCACTTGCTGTTGTCCTCAAAGTTATTTGTCTCACGCCACTGAAACACGATTAGCTTCTCATCTGGCGAATAAACCGGAACGCCTGCGAAGCCTTTTAGATTCGTCAGCTTCACGACGTTCGACCCGTCTGAATTCATGACGTAAATGTTCGTGTCGACGCCGTTCGCACGCGGCGACTGAAAGACAATCCTTTTGCCGTCGCGCGAAAAGAATGGGTGCGCATCGCGTCCGGGAGTGTGGGTCAATCGACGAGGACTTGTACCGTCGGCATTCATTACGTAGATCTCGGGGTCACCGTCTCGATCCGAAGTGAAAGTAATTCTCTTCCCGTCGTGAGACCATTGCGGGAACATGTTGTTCCCGGTGACGCGCACCGCTTGTGTTTTGAAATACTGAGGGAATGCGTCTGCTTTTGATTGGAACGTTAAAAGGATGACAGCAATCAGAAACCAATTCATGATCAAATCCGCCTTTCAGCATTCATAAATCAGAATAAATCTTCAGAATTCAGGGCAAAGTTTCTGGATGGCAACCGCCGGAAACGCTCCACACATCTACGGGTTTGTCCTTCTGAATTATCCGTTTATTGTTGGTTTATACGTGCGAGTCGACTATAGAAAACGTAGTCAACTGGTTTGATGCATATTCTGGACGCGGCGACAGCGCTGTAGCTTATAACGCGGCATAATTTTAAGCGAAAGGAAGTAGCAATCGCATGCTGTCAATGTTCGCACTGCTGTTAGCAGCAAACCTGAATTTGACGTACCTCGCATGTTTCGTTCCAACTCCGCAAGATCTAAGCGAACCAAGACTCCACCAGGTTCACACTATCCACGTTGGTAACATGGGAGATGACGACGAAGCTGACCGCTTCCGTTTATTACTGGAGGAGCAAGTTGCGAGAAAGGGTTTTGTAGTAGTCAACTCACCTGACAAGGCAGACGCAATCCTCACCGGTGCGCTGTCGGTCCGCGTTCATCGCAGCAGCTCTACCGCGCGGGTGTACGTCACGTTGCATACTCCAAAAGGAGAGAGGCTTTGGGGTCGCGATTTTGGCTCAAAAATAACTAACCTTTTCAGTCTAAGCGAGCCCGTCAAACTGCGCGCGCAAGACGTAGCGAATGGGCTGAAACAAGACTGGGATAAGTCAGCCAAATTCCCGCTGAGAAAAGATTGAGAATGACTGAAATGTTAGCTGTTATCTTGAAACGGTTCGAGGCGCCTGACGAAACGCGGGTTTTCGAAAAAGGAAAGTTCGAGATCGTGCGCATCGGTGGACTGACAATTGGCAGGGCCACATATGAACCTGGGTGGAAATGGTCTGAGCATGTAGGTTCGTTGGCAGGAACCGAGTATTGTGAAGTCGAACACGTCGGAATGGTCCTGTCAGGACGTGCGACCGCCGCCATGAAAGATGGGAAAGTAGTAGAGCTTAGTCCAGGCGCTTTGTTCTATATACCGCCGGCTCCGCATGATAGCTGGGTGGTTGGAGACGAAGTTTATGTTTCTCTCCACTTCTTAGGCAGCGATCAATATGCGAAATAATGGTCCATGTGTGACAGTGGTCACCGGCGCGCTGTCTCCAGAGCGCCGGTAACCAACGTTGCGTGAGGTGTTAGGTCATGAAACCAGGTAGGCCCAAACACTCACTTTTCTCGCCATCGCCGCTCGGTTGTAAACAAACACTTCAACGAATGGTCCCATCACAGGGAATCTTGCCAGGTAGCTGCTGATATTATGAGGACTGCCGTGCCAACTACCTCGACCTGACACTTCGATGAAGTTGGTGCTCTGCGGACTGCTGACGTTTTGCTCCAGGTTCACATAACGGCGCGCACCCATAGTGCCATTTGCATCGAACGCAAAGATTACGCCCAGATCCACTGGCGGCTCGTCTGCGGCGGCCTGGCTGAAACGGACAAATATGTTGATATATCGATAACGATCGATGTTTGTATATGGTGGCATACTGATCCCGACATTGGGTGGAACCTCATGATCGGTCAATAACTTGACGATCTTGGTGCAAGCCGGGTTGCATGGACCTTGTGTTGGTACGGTACTCATTCAAATCTCCTTCATTCGCATAGAGTGAGTGTGAAACATCTACCTCTATGCGAATTAGAAGGAGTTTTGTTACCGCTTTGTGCGCAGTGAAATCTCGACGTGCTCTGGTTTTGACGACTTTCTTTCCACGAACAACTGGCGGCCCGTGTCCACGGTGAGCCATATTTGTGCAAGAGAATACTGTTCTCCGTACTTGCTGAAGACCAATCGTTCGACGGACTTCGGATCGCTCGAAGTGAGCGTGAGCGGCGCGTTCAGGATCACTGCTGACTCGACGTCGCTGCCGCGCAGCATTAAATAGTTTCCGGACAGACGTTTGATGGTGTACGTGCCTGGCTTCAACGTTGTTTTGCCAGCCGAGAATTCGAATGGAATTTCCACTTCTACCTTGCTCGGCGCTTGTGCCTGTACGCCGGTCGCCGCCAACCCGAAGAAAACCGCGAAAATTGCGAACACTCTTTGAAGATTTTTCATAACTAACTACCTCCAACTACTAAACGCGACAGTCCCGCAAAAAGGGGCTCAAACCAGAATCAGCCACAAAAAGGCACAATAGTCACAAAATAAATTTCGAGT
>JAICQI010000443.1 GCA_025937955.1 Pyrinomonadaceae bacterium | reverse complement strand
GTGTTTTGGGGGGGGGGGCCCCGCGGGCGCCCCCCCCTCCTCTAACCCCGTCCGGGGGGGCGCCCCGGCCGCCCCGCCCCTACAAAACGAATTGTGAGCACCATTATCCGAGAAGTTCGTGTGCCTGCGTCGACGTCGAATCTTGGACCAGGCTTCGATTGTTTTGGTCTGGCGTTGAAGTTGTATTTGACGGTCCGTGCGACTGTCGCGCCCGACGCAGCGGAGCAATGCAGGGTAACCACGACCGGATCGAAAGAGAACGAAGCTCTGCCACGCAACGCCGTCAACCTCATTTATCGTGCGATGTCATTCGCCGCGCAGCGTGAAGGAGCGACGTTGCCGCCTGTCGAATTGTTGGTGCACAACGAAATACCGCTAGCAAGTGGACTAGGCAGCAGCGCCGCCGCGATCGTCGCGGGAATCAAGCTCGGCGGGCTGATCTCTGGTAACCAGATCTCAGATCAATCCATTCAGAACTACGCCACCCAATTTGAAGGACATCCTGACAACGTCGCTGCCTCGCTATACGGCGGTTTTCTCGCGAGTTCTGTTTGCAGCGACGGAACAGTCATCTCAGCAAAATTTCAATGGCCGGCGGAGATACGAGTCGTCGTCGTGTCGCCGCATTCGCAACTGCCGACACACGTCGCGCGCGCCGCGTTGCAACGAACCGTGACCCGCCAGGACGCCGTGCACAACCTCCAAAGAACTGCACTCTTCACCGCCGCCGTCGCGCAGCAACGCTACGAGCTCTTTTGGGAAGCGATGCACGACCGCCTGCACCAGCCGCAGCGCGAATCACTCGTGCCCGGTCTCGCTGAAGCGTTGGCGCTGCCGCGAATGCCAGGACTCTTAGGTCTCGCGCTGAGCGGTGCTGGTCCAAGTATTGTCGCCCTTGTCGATGGGAACGAGGAAGCGATTGCCGCACGGATCGCGAGTTGTTTTCAAGTGCGCAGAATCGAATCAACAGTCAGGATTCTCGACGTGGATAACGAAGGCTGCCAGGTAACTAGCTAAGTCTCTTCACCAACCGAAAGACCGGGTAACTCACCGCTAACAGCCCCAGTGCATAAGCGCTATTCTGCGTGTCAGCCCAGATCGCACCTACAAGAAACAGCACGGATCCGGTTAACGCGATTGCCGGCGTCACCGGATAACCCCACGCTCGATAAGGCCGGGGTTTGTCCGGCTCACGCCGTCGCAGGACAAAGAGCGAGATGAACGAGAGGATGTAATTAGCGACGAAGAAAAATGCCAGTACACTGATGACGCGTCCAAATCTCTGCCCAAACACGATGAACAGCAGCGCGACCAACGCGCTCAGGAAAAGCGAGACAGTCGGTGTGCCGCCTTCATTTACGACGGCCGCTTTGCTCGTGAACAAGCCGTCACGGCTCATCGCGAAGATCACGCGCGTCGCCATCAAGTGCAGCGCATTGATGCCGCTCAACATCGACGCGATAGTCAAACAACGAAAGATTGTGTCGCCGTGTGTGCCGAAGATCGTGTTGGCAGCTTCACCCGCGGCAAACTCCTTGCCCGCGATCTGAGAGATCGGCAACACGTACAGCAAAGCCAGGTTGACCAGGACGTAGATCCCGGCGATTGTCAGTACGCCGGCTAACAACGAGCGCGGTATGTCGCGTCCCGGATGTTTTACTTCTTCGGAAAAGTAAATTACGCCGGCCCAGCCATCGTAGGTGTAGATCGCAGCCTGAAGTGAAACTATAACGGCAGTGAGCGTGATAGCTGAGGCAGCGTGAGTTTCAGAAGTTGTTAACGATCCGCCATCGCCGAAGACAAACGCCGCCGCGATCAACGCGAGGAATGCCAGCGCTTTGAGCAGACTCGTGAGGTTTTGAATATTGCTGCCCCAAACAATTCCGTGCCATTGCAGCAGCGCGAAAATAATCGCCACACCCGCAGCGACCGCTACCGCTTTCCCGGCGAGCGCGGGTATAAGCGCGGTGCTAAACGTACCAATCAACAGCGCCACCGCGGCCGTCGAGCCACACGACGAAATCCAGTCGCTCCAACCGACGATGAACCCCGCGTATTCGCCGAGCGCGTAACGCGAGAAGACGTACTGCCCGCCTGAGCGTGGAATCATCGTTCCCAGTTCCGCAAGCGAAATCGCGCCGAGCAGCGCGTAAACGCCCGCCGCGAGCCACACGAGCAGAAACGGCGCCGGCGCAGGCAACTGCGCCGCAATCACACCCGGCGCCCCAAAGATTCCCGCCGCAATCGTATTCCCGATGATAACCGCGAGCCCAAACCCCACCCCGAGCACGCGCAGCAGATGGCCGTGAGTTTTCATCAATCTTTGTAATGGGCGCCAGGGAGGCGCCCAAATCCCGTCAAGCGCTCACATCCGAATGTAATAACCGGTGGAAGAGATGCTCGCCGGCTTCGCGTCGCACGGAGAGCCGGCCGGTGTTGTATGCGCGCGAGTTCAGACCACGTTGAACTGATTTGCAGATCGCTACGTCCTCGTCCTGTATTCGTTGGCCCACTTCCACGCTCGCGAGGTTCTGGCGGCGTGCGTGCTCGCTGATCACGTCCGGAAAGTAGAAGTCGAAGATGACCTCCGTCTGGTCCACGCCACGTGGCACCACCAGGTTCGTATCCATTACGCCGTCGTACAAATTGATCATGAAGTTCGGATAGATCCAGTAGTAGAGTGCGCGGTCGCCTTTCCTTACTGCGCCTGTTTGCGCCTCGGCGCCGTCGGTGACGATCGGGCTCCACTGCAAACAATGGCGCGCGCCGTTTTCGATCATGTAGTTGCTGTAGTCGAGCACGCTGTCGAGGCCTTTGTGCAGGTACGGCACGTGATAACCGCCGTCAAGGTAGTTGTCGACGAAGACTTTCCAGTTGCAGTCGAAGTGGTAGTGACGCCGTTCGAACCAGTGAAGTTCGGTGAGCTGAAGTGCGCTCATTTGCGCGACTAAGTCCTCGCCCAGGAAGTTGCTTAACGACAGCGCCGGATCGTGATCGATCTTGACGAATATCCAGTTTTCCCACTCGGTCAATTCCAGCGAGATGAGCCCGTTTGACGCGCGATCGAAATCACAGACACCGGAGAAATCCGGCGTTCCTTTCAACTCACCTTCCAGTGAGTAAGTCCAACCGTGATACGGACAGCGAAGCTGCGCTGCCTTGCCTTCGGGTTCGGTCATCACGGCCGCGGCATGATGGCGACAGACGTTAAAGAACGCGCGCAGCACGTTATCGTTGCCACGCACGATCACGACCGGATCGCCGGCGATGTCGGTTGTGACGTAATTGCCGGGCTCAGTTACCTGATCGCGGCGCGCGGCGAGTTGCCATGAACGCGAGAAAACTGTTTTGAGCTCATGCCAAAAGAAGCTTTTGTCGGTATACCACGAGGAAGGAATTGTCGAGGCGCGGTCGAGAGGAAGCTTTGGATCGTACTCATCGATAATCTTCATGAAAGTATTTGTAGGGGCGGCCCTCCGTGGCCGCCCCTAGTGTCGAAATATCTTGTGACGTAAGCTGGGGCGGCCACAGAGGGCCGCCCTTACAAAATCGGCGTTGCTGTCTTGCGTTTGGGATTGAAAAACGGCGTCTTCACTACGGTGGCGCGCACGTGATGTCTGACGGCTTCGACTGTGATCTCGAACTGCAGGCGTGTTCCGGGTCGCGTGTACTCGCGTCTCACGGTGGCGAGAGCGATCATTCGCTTCAACGTTGGTGACCACGTCGTAGTCGTAGCTTTGCCGACCTGAATACCTTCCTTGAACACCGGCACCGCGACGCGCGACGCGATCGGTGAAACCGCCGGCGGCAATCCAACTGCTTCGTAAATACTTTCCACCTGCGGCCAATCGATCTCGAGCCCGACAATCTCACGCGCCGGACCGCGTTTCTGTTCTTCGATAAGTGCCGCCTGGCCCACGAACCGGTTCTTGTCGAGATGTACGAGTCGTCCGAGGCCCATCTCGAAAGGTGTGTATCGCTGCTCGTCAACCAGTGCTTTCTTGCTGCTGTTGAAATCGACGTCGATCAGCAACAATCCTGCTTCGACGCGCGCGACGTCGAGCGCGAGCATGCCGGCGGGATGAATATCGAACGCGCGTCCGGCGGCCATCAATGCGTCCCACACCTTGATTGCTTTCTCCGACTCGATCCAGATCTCGTAACCGAGGTCTCCTGTGTAACCGGTGCGGGAAATCTCGACCGGCACGCCTGCGATACTGCCTTTCGTCACGCGAAAGTATTTGAGGTTGGCGATGTCGGCATCCTGCACGAGACTCTTGAGCAGCCGTCCCGACGTTGGTCCCTGCAGAGCCAGCGCAGAGACGCTTTCTGAGATGTCGTCGATCTGCACGTCCATGCCGGCGGCGTTCTGAGTAAACCAGCGCAGGCTTGGATCCGCCGCGGTCCAGCGATACTTGTTCTCCTCAAGGCGAGAAACCGTGCCGTCGTCGATCACCTTACCGTGCTCGTCGCACCACGGCGTATAGACCACCTGGCCCACCGACACCTTGCGCATGTCGCGCGTGATGATGCGATCGACGAGCCGCGTCGCATCCTTGCCAGTAAGGCGATACTTGAACAACGGCGAGATATCAATCAACGCCGCGGCATTGCGAATCGCGTTGTACTCGTGTTCGTGATGCGGCTCGTAAGAACTAACCGCATAGTAACCAGACCACTCCCGATAACTAAGACTTTCGCAGAGCGGGAACGTTCGTTCGTGAAAAGCAGTTCCGATGGGCATAGGTTGTTTAAGCCGCAGATGAACGCGGATTAACGTGCGTGTTTGTCAGGGCGAGCGATTATAAGTATGCTAGCGCGCTTGCGGCAAGGCGCCTTACTTCGGTGGCTGAATAATTCCGAACACAAGAGTATGAACAGCAAATACGACGTCGTCGTGATCGGGGGCGGGCATAACGGTCTGGTGAATGCTGCGTACCTTGCGCGCGCGGGGAAAAAAGTGCTGGTGCTGGAGCGGCGCCACGTGCTCGGGGGCGCGGCGGTGACCGAGGAGGTGTTTCCCGGGTTTAAGTTTTCTGTCTGTTCTTATGTTGTTTCGCTGCTGAGACCGGAAATCATTCGCGAACTCGACCTGCCGCGTCACGGTCTCGAGATTCTTCCTCTCGACGGCACGTTCACGCCGATGCCAAACGGCGACTACCTGTGGCGCGTCAACGATCACGCACGCACGCGCCGCGAGATTGCCCGGCACTCCCGGCTCGACGCCGAGGCTTACGACGAATACGGCAAAGCCATGATCGAGATGGCCCACTTCGTGAAGCCGATCATGAGCATGACGCCTCCCGACCCTACAACTCTGGAACCAAAAGCATGGAAGAACCTTGCGTTCTTAGGGCGACGGT
>JAICQI010000677.1 GCA_025937955.1 Pyrinomonadaceae bacterium | reverse complement strand
GCGGTGCCTGGGCACGGATTTGTTATTCGTTTTTAATTATGCCCAAACGGGGTGCCAAGGCACCGCACTCGAAGGAGGCGCTCAACGTCAAACTGGAGTAATTTTATTTGCGACCTATAGTCGTCATCGTTATTGCTTATCTCATCGGTTCGATTCCGTTTGGATATTTGATCGTCCGGACGAAGGAAGGTGGCGATATCCGGCAGACCGGTTCGGGTGGAACCGGAGCGACGAATGTTTCACGTCGAGCAGGGAAAGCCGCGGGTGTGTTGACCTTGCTGCTCGATGCGTCGAAGGGCGTTGCCGCGGTATTGATCGCGCAGAATCTTTCCGGTACTGATTGGGTCAAAGCAGCCGCGGCGATCGCGGTGATCGTCGGTCACATTTTTCCGGTGTGGCTCGGGTTTCGTGGTGGCAAGGGTGTGGCGACGGGCGTCGGCGTTTTTCTCGTACTCGCTCCGATCGCGCTGCTGTGCGCAGGCGTAATTTTCGTCAGCATTGTGTTCTTTACGCGCTACGTGTCGTTGGGATCGATCATGGCAGCGGCACTGATCCCTTTACTCGTCTGGTTGCAAAATGTATTTGTCGAGCCTGTCGCGGATTTGCGGCCGTTGCTGACGGCCGCGGTGGTAGGCGCACTGCTAATCATCGTTGCACACCGGGGGAATATTGAACGACTGGCTCGCGGAACGGAGTCTCAGATCTGAAGCAGATCGCGATCATTGGCGCAGGGAGTTGGGGGACGGCGCTCGCCATAGTGGCAGCGCGAGCGGGTCATGAGGTGCGACTCTGGTCGCGGAATGCTGAAGTTGTAAGGTCGATCAATGAGGAGCGAGTCAATTCACGTTATTTGATCTCAACGTCAATCCCGTCGACCGTGATCGCTACAGGAGATCTTGGCGAGGCTCTGCGCGGCGCTTCGGTGGTCGTCTTCGCCGCCCCCTCTCATGCCGCGCGCGAACTGTTGACCGCGATGTCATCGGAATTGGACGAAGCGGCAATCATCGTCAGCGTTTCAAAAGGGATCGAGATCGAAAGCGGCAAGCGAATCTCGGAGATCGCGAAAGAAGTAAGCGGGAGCTCTTATCCCTTCGTCTGTCTTTCTGGACCATCGTTCGCTAAAGAAGTCGTGGCGGGCCATCCGACTGCGATCGTTGCGGCCAGCAAGGATCCCGCCGCTGCCCGCACCGTCCAGAATGACTTTAGCTTTGAAAACCTACGCATCTACACGAACACAGACGTCATCGGCACCGAGATTGGCGGCTCGGTAAAGAACGTGATGGCGATCGCTGCGGGAATGACTAATGGCCTCGGGTTCGGCGCGAACAGTGTGGCGGCGCTGATCACACGCGGACTGGCTGAGATCACGCGTCTCGCGCGTCGCGAAGGAGCACAGATCGAGACGTTGATGGGTCTGGCAGGCCTCGGAGATCTGGTGCTGACGTGTACCGGAAATCTTTCGCGCAATCGATTCGTCGGCGAGGAACTCGGAAAAGGTAAATCACTCGCAGAGATCACAGCCGAGCTCAACGAAGTAGCGGAAGGCATCAACACCGCGCGCGCAGTGAAGAAACTCGCCGCTCGCGCCAGCCTCGAAATGCCTATCACTAACGAAGTCAACGCAGTCCTCTACGACGGCAAGCCCGCACGCGACGCCGTCGCCGAACTAATGAGCCGGCCGCTTCGTGAAGAAATAAATTGAGCCGCAAAAAGGCACAAAAGGCACAAAAAAATATTTTCTTATTTGTGCCTTTTGTGCCTTTTTGCGGCTTAGATCAATTCAACGAGATCGCCGACCCGAACTTCCCCAGGTTTCAAAACACTCGCATAACTTCCAAGATTTGTATTCGCCTCTTTCACGATTGTCCGAAGGACGCTCTCATCCTTCGGCAGGTCCGCCTGGGCCTGGATCGTCATCCCGCAACGCTCACACGGAATCTCACACAGCAGCTCAACCTCACCGATCCGAAGCTTTCGCCCGCCCCACTCCGCGTCAACCAGACCTTCCAATGCCGCATCAGTTTCAACAAAGAAGTTTGGCCGGAAGCGTCGCACATCCCAATCCGCTGCCGGTGCGAGACGCTTCATTTCCGCGAGCGAAGCACTGGTTAAAACATGAATCGGAGCGACGTCGAAATAAGTTCCACGCGCGGAATTCAATTGGATCGCCGACTGTTCTGAGTTGTCGCTTGCCAATGGACAAAGCGAAACAGGCTTGCCGAGTAGGGTGGTCAGACGCGCGTTCACATCGGTGAGATCGCTGCCGATATGAGTCCCATCAGGCAATCGCATATCGACGTGTGGAACAAAGCCGTTCACCGGTGGCTCGCGATAACGTGCCGCGCATCGCATCAACAATGGAAAACGTGATCCCGTTGCCAGTCTGTCGACGGTTTCATCCCTGACAACCCAACCCCGATCGCCGGGAATGCCGCGCATGCCGACCGTGCACACGTCGAGCTGTTCGCCCGCCATCGATTTCACCGCAAAGCGCCAGATCTGTTTGATAGTGCCTATTCGCATATGTGTTAATATTTGCAGCCGCAAGCCATCGTCTAATCAGTGTCAAAGTAAAGGAGCCCATCCAAATGTTCAAGACGTGTCGTGCGTCTCGTGAGAGTGCGATTCTCTGTCTCGCCTTAGCGCTGACTTTTCTCGCCGCTCCGGTTTACAGCCAAAACTCGACCGCACAGCCAAAACCGGCCGATCTGATAAAAGCGCTACAGTACCGCAGCATCGGTCCGTATCGCGGCGGTCGCTCGGCGGCGGTCGCGGGCGTTCCTTCGCAGCCGTTTGTTTATTACTACGGCGCCACTGGCGGTGGCGTTTGGAAAACGACAGACGGTGGCATCAACTGGGACTCGGTCAGCGATGGCTCGGTGTTTGGAACAGGCTCCGTTGGCGCCATCGCAGTCGCGGATTCGGATCCAAACACGATTTACGTCGGCATGGGTGAGTCGCCGATTCGCGGCAACGTCTCGCACGGCGATGGTGTTTACAAGTCGAACGATGCAGGCAAGACGTGGAAGCGAGTCGGTCTCGAAGACACGCGACAGATCCCGCGCATCCGAATTCATCCAAAGAATCCGGATCTGGTTTACGTGGCAGCGTTGGGTCATGTTTGGGGACCAAACGAGCAGCGCGGTGTCTTTCGTTCCAAAGACGGAGGCAAGACGTGGGAAAAGATCTTGAGTCGCGGCAACAAAGCGGGCGCAATCGATCTGATTCTCGATCCGTCAAATCCAAACACGATCTACGCCGGATTCTGGGAAGTCTATCGCAAGCCGTGGACGCTCGAGAGTGGTGGTCCAGGTAGTGGCATCTTCAAGTCGACTGACGGTGGAGACACGTGGACTGAGCTGACGCGCAATGCCGGCTTGCCGAAAGGAATGATCGGGAAAGTCGGAATCGCAGTCTCGCCCGCGAATCCCGAGCGCGTGTGGGCGCTCGTCGAAGCCGAAGACGGCGGCGTTTTTCGTTCTGACAACGGCGGCACGACGTGGACCAGGATCAACGAGGACCGCCGCCTGCGCCAGCGCGCGTGGTACTACACGCGCATCTACGCAGATCCGAAAAGCGCCGATACAGTCTACGTGTTGAATGTTCAGTTTTTCCGCTCGAATGACGGCGGCCGCACGTACAGCACGATTCAGGTACCGCACGGAGACAATCACGATCTCTGGATCGCTCCGGACGATCCGAATCGCATGGTCCAGAGCAATG
>JAICQI010000824.1 GCA_025937955.1 Pyrinomonadaceae bacterium | reverse complement strand
GGCCCTCCGTGGCCGCCCGAGCGTAGAGCTCAATTAAGACGATAAAATCTGGCCGCGTTTTGGGAGAATATCTTATTCCGATCGCTATCGCCGAGCTCTTTGAGAAGCTCCTGAAATGATAAGAGCACACGATCGTACTTAGCAGCGAGCAGGCACACTGGGTAGTCGCTGCCAAACATCATCCGATCAGAGCCAAACAATTCGAGTCCATGTTCGACGTACGGACGCAGATCATTCGCTTGCCACGAGCTCCAGTTTGCCTCCGTGACGAGACCGGAGAGCTTGCAGTGAATATTTGAGTAGCGCGCGACTGGCTTCAGCGCTTCAGACCATTCTTTGATCTCATTACGCGCGATTGGCGGTTTCGCGAGGTGATCGATCACCAACCGGAGCTCGGGACAATGTTCTACGACCTGCGGCACGTATTGCAGATGACGTGTATGGACCAGAAGGTCGTAAGAAAGGCCCCGCTCTGAAAGCTTTCTTAAGCCAGCCAACACTGCAGGCTGCACGAGCCAATCATCATGCGGCTCACTCTCCACCAGGTGTCGAACGCCCTTGAATTTCGGATGCGCGCACAACTCATCCAACTGCGCGTCAATTTCACCACTCATCAAATCGACCCAACCAACAACGCCTGCGATGAAACTGTTCGCGTCTCCAAGATCTAACAGCCAACGCGATTCGGCAACGCTGTTGCTCGCCTGGACCAACACAGTCTGCTTGACCCCATTCTGCTGAAGTATCGGCGCGAGATCATCCGGAAGATAATCGCGATAGAGCACGCCGAGATCGCTCGACATCCACGGATAGGCGAAACGACTAACCTGCCAGAAGTGTTGGTGGGAGTCGATCATGTAACACGGATTAACACGGAAATAAAACCGGATTTAAGCCGTCACGTCTCGCGGCTTCTCGGCGCGCTTGCCCTCATGACTCTGCCGCGGTTCTCCATCGCACTCCAGCTCGAACGTCGTAATCAGCTCCGGCGCTCGCTTCGGCAAACCTGTCAGGCGAATCCGAAAATCATCCTGCACAAATTTTACCTGCTCGTTGCTGCCATGCATCCGCACTGCCGTCACCTTGTTCAGCAGGTTCGCGATCACCACTGTCTCACCCGGCCAATAATGCACGTGCGCATACAACGTATTACCACGGCGCGTGTAACTCAAATAATTTCCGCGACGCGGCTGGCAGTTGTTCGAAAGACGAATCGTGTCGCCGTGCTTCGCCATCCAGTCGCCCACAGTCTCCAGCACCCGCACCGAGTCGATCGGAATCGAACCATCTTCCGTCGGCCCGATATTCAAAAGATAATTGCCGCCATCACGCGCGCACGTGATCAGGTTTCGAATCACCGTCGTCGGACTCTTCCAATTTCGATCGGAGACGTGATAACCCCAACTATCGTTCAAAGTCATACACGATTCCCACGGTCGATTAGCTGACGCTTCGATTCGTTGTTCGGGAGTGTCGAAATCTTCGGGAATGCGCGAGCGATTGTTGATGATGATGTCTGGCTGCAGCTTTCGCACCATCGTGTTCATCTTCACAGACTCCCAGCCATTCGCATCCAGCGGCCACGGCACGTCGTACCAGAGCACGTCGACTGTGCCGTAGTTGGTCATCAACTCGCGCACCTGCCCGTGAATGTAATCGACAAACCGGCGTCGCGCCGCCTCGTCTTTCGCACAACGCGCGCCGTCGGGATGGTGCCAGTCCATTAATGAATAATAGAAACCAAATCTCAATCCTTCAGCCCGCGCGGCCTCGACATACTCGCGCACCAGATCGCGGCCCGGCGCTTTTTTGGTGGCGCAGTAGTGCGTCAACTTCGAGTCGAAGTTGCAGAAGCCTTCGTGATGCTTGCTGGTGAGCACCATGTATTTCATGCCCGCGCGCTTCGCGAGCCGCGCCCAATCGCGCGCGAAGTTTGGTTTGGGTTTGAAATTGTCGGCATATTGCTCGTACTCCTTTGCCGGTATCCCCTCGTTTTCCATCACCCACTCGTGCCGCCCGAGCGTACTGTACAAACCCCAGTGAATGAACATGCCAAACTTCGCTTCGTGCCACCACTTCATGCGGCGCGCACGATCCTCGATAGTAGAAGTTGTCGGAGCTCCGTCCGTTGCCGGCGCGGGCTGTTGCGCCGAAACGAGTTGGGAACCGGTTGCGACCGCGCCTGCGGCTGCGCCGCCCATCAGGGCCAGGTAGTTTCGCCTGTTCATCACGTTTCTCCTCGGATTATAGAAATTTTTCCCATGTAGCAAGGATCGAGCGGAGTTCGTCTTCTTCTTCCGGTTTCACGTTGACCAGCGGTGGGCGCACTGGACCACCGTTGAGACCGACCATGTCCATCATCACTTTCATTGCGGACACTTCGTAGCCCTTGCGCCGCGCGCGCAACGCGTAAAGCGGTACGACGCAGCGCTCGAGCAAGTCTGTGAGTGTTTCGAAGTCGCCCGCTTCGCCCAATTCGTGGAGCTTCAACGACAGTCGCGGAGCAACAGTGGCAATGCTCGAAGTGAAAGTCCTGATGCCGATGCTGTAGTAGGCCGCCACGAGGTCGTCACCTGCGCCGCCGATCCAGTGCAGGCGATCACCAATGCGATTCATGATCGTTTGCAAGCGACGAATATCTCCGTGGCCGTCTTTCCACGCAACCAGCGTCGGAATTGAAGTCAAATGTTCCACCATCGCTGGACTGAAGATGGTCCAGTCGCGGCTGTAGATAATCATTCCCAAACGCGTCGCTGCGCCGATAGCGCGGTAATACTCAAAGAGTCCTTCGTCTTCGGCGTGATAGTACGGCGG
>JAICQI010000853.1 GCA_025937955.1 Pyrinomonadaceae bacterium | reverse complement strand
CTCGAGCAACGCATGGACGACGTGCGCGCGGTGATGGACGCGGTTGGTTCCGAGCGGGCGGCGTTATGTGGCGTTTCCGAAGGTGGTCCAATGTGCAGTCTCTTTGCGGCCACTTATCCTGAGAAGACGCTGGCGCTGGTGATGATCGGCACGTATGCGAAGCGGATTCGCGACGCTGAGTATCCTTGGGGCCCGACGATGGAACAGCGTGAACACTTTTTTGAGATCATGCGAAAGCAGTGGGGCGGACCGGTAGGCATCGAAGAGCGCGCCCCAAGTGTTGCCGGCGATCCGAAGTTTCGCGACTGGTGGGCCACGTACCTGCGGATGGGAGCGAGCCCCGGCGCGGCGGTGGCACTAACGCAGATGAATGCGGAGATCGACGTGCGCAATGTGTTGCCGACGATTCGCGTGCCGTCGCTCGTGATTCATCGCACTGACGATCAGTGTTTGAAGGTTGAGGAAGGACGGTTCGTCGCGCAGAAGATCCCGGGCGCGAAGTTTGTCGAACTGCCGGGCAACGATCATCTGCCGTTTGTTGGCGACCAGGACGCGATTCTTGACGAGGTGGAAGAGTTTCTGACCGGAGTGAGGCACCGGGTCGAGCCTGATACGGTATTGGCGACTGTGCTCGTAGCGCGGATGGTCGGTATAAAAGAGCGCGTCGAAAGTCTTGGACCAGAGCGTTGGTCTGAATGGCTGCGACGTCTGCACGCGCACATCACGAAAGAGATCGAGTGGTTTCGCGGGCGTGAAATCGATCTCATGGAGAATCGTTTGCTCGCAACGTTTGACGGGCCGGCGCGAGCGATTCGTTGTGCTTCGGCTATCGCTGAGTACTGTTCGCGATTGGGTGTTAAGACGTGTACCGGTCTTCACACCGGCGAGTGTGAGATAGTTGACGGCCAGGTTGCTGGCGCTGCTGCGCAAATGTGTTTGTGCGTCGCAAACGAAGCAGAGGCAGGCGAGGTGCTGGTGTCGAGCACGGTGAAGGATCTGGTGGCGGGTTCAGGCATCAATTTTGAAGATCGCGGTGTTCACATGCTTGCAGGATGCGGTGAGTCGAGACTGTTTGCCGTTAAGAGAAGTTGACTCCTCCTTGGAGTGGCAAATGAACGTGCATGATGATGACTGAAGCATACCCATTTGCGGACATCGAGTTGGCCCAGCGGCTGGAACGAACAGAGGCCCGCAGCAACGTTGAGTTTGTGGAAGCACGTGCGAAAGCGTTTCCGGATCGAGGCGCCACATGGATTGAAGTGGCGGGCACGTTTGCGATGTTTGATGGTGTCGGATCGCCGTTGACGCAGACGTTTGGATTGGGCATCTCTGAGCCGATCACGACGGAGCACATGGACACGCTTGAAGAGTTTTTTCGATCTCGTGGCGCCGAGGTGTTTCATGAAGTTTGTCCGCTCGCCGATCCGTCTGTGTGGCAGCTGATCAAAGAACGCAATTATCAGCCGGTCGAGTTTTCGAACGTGTTGTATCGACCCATCAGCGTCGATCTGCGTCTCGATGCGTCTCGGAATGAAGATATCAAGGTGAGGGTGGTTGAAAAGCATGAAGTGGATCTATGGGCGCGGACAGCTTCTGAGGGCTGGAGCGAGTTTGCCGAAGTCGCAGATTTCATGCGCGAGCTGAACCACGTGGTGGCGCATTCGGAAGGACTGTCTTTTGTAGGAGAGTTGGACGGACAACAGATCGCGACGGGAGCGTTGACGATCGCCGGTGATGTTGCGTTGTTGGCGGGAGCGAGTACCATTCCCGCGGCTCGCCGGCAAGGCGCTCAGCTTGCGATGCTCGAAGACCGTTTGCGTTATGCTGCGGCGCAGGGTTGCAATATCGCGATGATCGTTACGGCGCCGGGCAGTGGCTCGCAACGCAACGCCGAACGTCACGGATTCAGGATCGCGTACACGAGGAGTAAGTGGGGCCGCGGATGACGCGGATAAAAGTGCGGATTAAGAGCTATGAACGATTTTGAAAAGCTTGGTGTTTTTTACCTCGGCAAGACGAAAGACGGTCTGCTGCTCTACGACTCGAAGGATCTCGTCACGCATGCAGTCTGTGTAGGCATGACTGGCAGCGGGAAGACCGGGCTTTGCGTCACGCTGCTCGAAGAGGCCGCGATCGACGGCATACCGGCGATCATCATCGATCCGAAGGGCGATCTGTCGAACCTGTTGTTGACCTTTCCCAATCTCGCTCCGGAAGACTTTAAGCCATGGGTCGAGGAACGCGATCCGGCTCAGGAAGCAAACCTTTGGAAAGAAGGACTGGCGAAGTGGGGTCAGGACGGCGAACGCATCAAACGCCTGCGCGATGCAGCCGACTTTCGCATCTACACACCCGGCAGCAACTCGGGTTTGCCAGTGTCGATTCTCAAATCGTTCGTCGCCCCACCCGAAACGATTCGACAGGACAACGAATCGCTTGCCGAACGGATCAACACCACCGTCACCAGCCTGCTCGGCTTGATCGGCGTCGAAGCCGATCCGGTCCGCAGTCGTGAACACATTCTTCTTTCCAACATTCTGCAGCAGGAGTGGTCCGCGGGGAGAGATCTCGACATTGCGACGCTGATTCAAAAAGTGCAGACGCCTGCGATTACGAAGATTGGCGTGATGGACCTCGATTCGTTTTACCCGGCGCAGGATCGTTTCCAACTCGCGATG
>JAICQI010000505.1 GCA_025937955.1 Pyrinomonadaceae bacterium | reverse complement strand
TCGTAAATCTTATTTATGTTGTTACATGGGCTCCGCCTTCTTGGGCGCTTTGGGGTTCTTTTTTTTGGGGGGCCACTCGGTGGCCGCCCCTGTTTTTGAAAATACACCGCTGGGGTGGCCACGGAGTGCCACCCCTACAATCAAGTCCCATAGCCTGGTCCGCGTAAGGCGACGCCCGAGCGGGCGGTGGTCATTTGATTGTTTTCGAGCACTGGCGCACCATTCACGATCACGTAACTGATGCCCAATGGAAACTGGTGTGGTTTGTCGAACGTCGCCTGATCGGCGATTGTGTTTTCGTCGAAAATGACGAGGTCAGCCGCGAGGCCTTCGCGAATCAGACCGCGATCGCGGAAGCCAAACGTCTGCGCCGGCAGCGAAGTCATTTTGCGGATCGCATCTTCGAGCGTGATCAATTTCAACTCACGAACGTATCGTCCGAGCACGCGCGCGTTGTTGCCGTAACCACGCGGGTGCGGCACGCTCTCATCGCTCTGGCGCACGCCGCTGTCTGACGCGATCATCGTGAACGGTTCCTGCATGATCCGCTTCACGTCGTCTTCACCCATGCTGTGATACACCATGCTGGCGCCACCCGCTTCGTACATCTCGAGGATCTGCTCGATCTGACTGTAGACGTCAGACTTCTTCCTCACCTCTTTCGTGATTTCCGCAATCGACTTGCCGTTGAAAGACTTGTCCGGGCTATACGAAGCAACGACGGCATACGAGTAGTCTTTGAACCCACTCTTCTTGAGATTGTCTTTCGTTTCGCTGATCACGCGCTCGCGTGTCGCTTTGTCGGCGAGGCGTTTCTTCGCTTCGTCGAAACCACCCGCACGCAGCCACGACGGCAGACGAGAATCGAGCGAAGTCGAGCTCGCGGTGTACGCATACTGGTCCACCGTCACCGACAAACCACGACCACGCGCTTCGCGTACGAGGCCCAAAGTCATCGGCGTCTGTCCCCAAAACTTTTTGTTGCTGATCTTGAAGTGAGAGATTTCAACGGGCAGACCAGCTTGCTCACCGATCTGAATACTCTCACGAATCGCGTCGGCAACTTTGTCGCCTTCGTTGCGCATGTGCGTCGCATATAAACCACCGTACTTCGCGACGACGCGCGCAAGCGACACTATCTCGTCGGTCTTGGCATACGTTCCCGGCACGTAGATCAGCCCGGTGGAAAGACCGACCGCGCCTTCCTTCATGCCTTGCTCGACGAGAGCTTCCATCTGGTTCAGCTCTTCAGGCGTCGGCGCGCGATCATCGAGACCCACAGCACGACGGCGAACCGAGCCATGCGCGATGAGTGTGGCGAGATTCACTGCGAGCGGCTTCTCTTTGATCCGGCCCAGAAACTCCGCCACGTCAGTTGTAGACGAACCGCAGTTTCCCGTAACGAGCGTCGTCACGCCCATGCGCACGAAGTTCTCAGCCGCGGGCAGGCTGTAGATCGACTCGACATGCGTGTGAACGTCAATAAATCCGGGAGCAAGAATTTGCCCACGGGCGTCGATGGTCCTCGCGGCTGCTTCTGAGCCAACTCTACCGATACGCGCGATACGACCGTCCTTGATCGCCACGTCCCCGCTAAACCACGGATTGCCACTGCCGTCGACGATGCGTGCGTTAGTTATGAGCAGATCGTAAGCGGGAGTCTGCGCGTCCGCTGGCCGACGGGCCAACAGCAGACACACGATCGCCACTGCGGTTACCACCACTGCGGCAGACTTTAGGAATAAGCTCATGCTCAGCGATGACTACGGACGAGATTGCCTGGGAACGAAGAGTCACGATTATAGGCTGCAACCTGGAATAATAATAGCTAAATGTTCTTATCTGTTTGATAAGAATAGTTGATACATATTTAGCCGCAGATTTACGCGGCTAAAAATCTGACCAGAAACCTTGACGGAGGGAGGAATAGGAATATACTGCCGCCATCGCAAACTAGTTCGTTCCTCCCGCACCCAGGTTTTTCTTGCCGTTCACACAAAGGAGGTCTCTCCATGCTGCGTCGCTTCCTACTACACATACTAGTAGCTACGTTGCTCACCACCACTGCCATCGCACAAACCAGCACATCTCGAATCACGGGCCGCGTGGTCGATACGAAACAAGCATCGATCCCCGGCGCCAGCGTCACCATCACAAACGAGGCCACCAACGTCTCGCAAACACAGACCACGACGGAGGCAGGACTCTACGCTTTTGAAGCGCTACCTGTCGGCAATTACACCGTCACCGTCGAACAAAACGGCTTCAAGAAATTCGTGAGGACCGGAAACCATCTCGAAGTTAATAACCCGTTGAATGTCGACGTGGCCCTGGAGATCGGACAGGTCTCTGAAACTGTAACGGTCCAGGGTGGTCCGGAACAGTTACAAACCGCAAACGCCACGATGGGCAACGTGGTCGAACAAAAGGCCATTGAAACGTTGCCACTCAACGGTCGCAATCCACTGACGCTGTTGCTGCTCGAACCGGGCGTGGTGCAGCGATCTTTCGGCGGCATCGGTTCGGGCGTTCACGTAAATGGCTCGCGCGACCGCGCTTACAACGTGACCATCGACGGCATTGAAGCAAACGAATCGAGCGTGCCTAATCCGGTCTCGAATCTTTACCGCATCAATCCCGACAACGTGCAGGAGTTCAAGGTAACCACAAACAACGCAACCGCGGAAGAAGGTCGCAACAGCGGCGCCTCGATCTCCATTGCGACGCGCAGTGGCACCAGCGATTTCCACGGCACCGGCTTCTACTTCCTGCGCAACGAGGCTTTGAACTCAAACGAGTTTTATGCCAATGCGCAAAACGCTCCGAAGCCGCTGATCCGCATGGGCCAGTTTGGATTTGAAATGGGTGGCCCAATCAAGAAGGACAAAACCTTCTTCTTCGGCAGCTATCAATACAATCGCGTGGACTTCACTCAACCTATCGATCAGACATTCGGTTTCCCTGTCGTCTACACAAACGAAGCACGCAACGGCATCTTTCGTTACTTCGTGCCGGATCCGGCCAACCCACTGGTGATTGGCGGAAACACTATCACCCGAAACTCTACACTGTTGGTGAACCCAAGCACGGGCGCACTGATTGTGCCGCTGTGCGCTACACCAACGTCGCTTCGCTGCGTCCGCACTTACAACATCAAAGATCCGCTCAACAACACGTTAGCTAGACCCATCGATACCGTTGTTGGAGGTCTGCTGACGGCGTATCCGTCCCCAAACAACTTTGCCGCTGCCGGCGACGGTCTGAACACGGCGACCTTCCTCTGGAACCCACCCACCGCGATCAGAGGCCCGGCAATCAGCGGGCGCGTCGATCACAACTTCAACGACAACAACAGCATGTTCGTGCGCTATCTCTGGTCTGACTACAACACCTTGAAAGGCGATCCGTTGAACGGTCGTCCCCAGGTCTATCCTGACAATCCACCGCTGGGTGAAGTGTTCCGGCGCACTTCAAACCTCGCGGTTGGCTGGCGCCGCGTGATCTCACCGCGTGTCGTGAACGAGTTCACCGCCGGGTTCGGTCGTTTTGGTTTTCTGTTCACTCAGGGTGAGGCCAACCCCGCGTGGCCCGATGTACCGCCCTTCAATCTCAACAGCATCGACGAGCCTTACATTAACACTCCACGCACCGCACGCTGGGTAACGACGCCGCAGGTGCTGAACAACTTGAGCATCGTCAGCGGCGCGCACGTGTTTCGCATGGGTTTGAATTTCCGTTTCTATCGCCACGTGGACCAGCGTGGTCAGCCGGGCGGCATTAACGTCACGCCGTCAGTCACATTCTCCGCGACCACGCGGCCGGTGTTCTTAGGTACGACCGGCAACTCCGGTTTCCGCATAGCGACAGGCATCAACTCGACGGACCAGACACTGCTCGGCAGTCTGATCAATAACCTTTACGGCTTGCCGGCCTCGATGAACCAGGTGTTCATCTCCAATCTAAAAGACGACGTCTTCCTGCCGTTCAGAAACGGCGATGAGATCACGTTGTATGCAGAGAAACACAATCTCGATCAATACAACTTGTTCATCCAGGATGAGTGGAAGGTGCGCCCGAACCTGACTTTGAACTACGGCGCGCGCTGGGAGATCAATCCACCAGCAAACACTTCGCCATCGGACAACGTCTTTGTCGCGGCAACGCCAATCGCTGGTACGCCGCTGCCTGCCACGCCGGTAGTGAACCAGCCGGGCGCCGTTAGTTTCGTTCCGGCTGAGCGCTGGTACGAAGGCAACTTCAAGTGGGCGATTGGACCACGGTTTGGTCTGGCTTACAGCCCGGACTTCAAATCGGGTTTAATGCGCAGTCTCTTCGGCGAGGGCGGCAAGAGCGTGATTCGCCTCGGCTATGGCATGGCTTTCGATACGATATCTTCATTCCAGGTAACCGCAGCGGCCGGCAGAATTCCGGGGTTGGTCCAGAGTTGCACGACTTCGTACTCAGCAACTGCAGGCTCCTTCAATTCGATCACTGCCGGTTGTGTAAACTCCCCAGACATAAACAAGACCGTCGCGGGTGGCTTCCCAACGCAACTGCCCGCGCCTTCAGTCAAACCCTCGTCGCTGTTGACGCCACCACAACAGCTCCGAACAAATTCGCCTCCGATCACGGTATTCGCGCCCAAGATGCAGTTGCCCACAGTCCACGAGTGGAACTTCAGCTTGCAGCGTGAATTGCCGTGGGGTCTGGTGGGCCAGGCTGCTTACATCGGACGTCGCGGGCAGTACCTGTTCATGGCGTACGACATTAATCAAGTCAATCCCGACAAGATTCTGCCGTCGTTCCTGATCATGCAGCAGAACCGCGCCAAAGGTTGCGCACCGGCGGGCACGGGTTGTCCAACAGGCGTGACCGGTGTGGCGCCACCGTTGTTATCGCAATTGCAGACTCAGGGCGGACTAAG
>JAICQI010000372.1 GCA_025937955.1 Pyrinomonadaceae bacterium | reverse complement strand
CGGCAAGCAATCCCTCGAGCATTCGTTTCTCCTGTGGCGTCAGGTTTCCCGTGGTCTTCTTTTGCAGCATACCGAGAATATCGATCCAGTGCTTGCCCAGTTCGACATCGACCTCGCGCTGATGCGTCACCGGGTGCTCCATCATTCCGAGCGCGGAAGCGGCGTTGGTAGCGATGGACATTAAAAAGCTCACGAAGCTCGTGGGATCGCGGGCGTCCGCAAGATCTGCTTCGCTGAACTCCTCTTCGTCGTCAGCCCCTGGCGACGGCGACGGCTCGGTCGCGGCCTTCGGGGTTTCGGGCCCCGGGTCCGGTGGTGGGCTGGCAACCGCAGCGGGCGCGGCAGCGGCAGCCTCCTCTTCAGGCGTTAGCTCCCGGGGACTTCCATCCGCATTGAACAGACGCCGGTCCGTAACTTTGAAAGTTGGTTGTTCCTCTTGCATGTGATTATTAAATCACAAAGACTCCAAGGCACGAAAATCCGTCCACAGATTACACAGACTCTTTTTGGCAATCTGTGAAATCTGTGGATAGACTACCTCCATGCCTGCAACTTTCAACGATTTGATAGCCCTGATGGATCGACTGCGCTCGCCAAACGGCTGCCCCTGGGATCGCGAACAGACCTACGCCACGCTCGCTCCGATGCTGCTCGAAGAGGCTTACGAAGCATTCGAAGCGGTCGAAGAGGCGCGTGAAGGACGGCCCGCGGAATTGTGTGACGAGCTCGGCGATCTGCTTTTTCAGATAGTGTTCTACGCGCAGGTCGCGAAGGAACGCGGCGAATTCACGATCAACGACGTCACGACGGCGATTCACGACAAGATGGTGCGTCGCCATCCGCACGTCTTCGGCGACGTCACTGCGAACGACGCGGCCACAGTGTTATTGAACTGGGAAACGATGAAGGCCGAGGAGCGGCGCGCATCTGGGAAAACCGAGAACCCGAACACTTCGCTGCTCACGGGTGTCTCGTCGAAAGCGCCGGCGCTGATGGAAGCGCATCAGTTGTCGACCAAGGCCGCTCGTGTTGGCTTCGACTGGAAATCCGTTGACGATATTTTCGACAAGCTCCAGGAGGAGATCGAAGAGCTACGCACCGCGATCAAGGACCATGCTTCGCTCCAGGACGAAGCGAATCACGCGCGCGTGCGTGAAGAGATCGGCGATCTGCTGTTCGCGGCTACAAACATCGCGCGGCACATGCAGGTTGAACCCGAAGCCGCGTTGAAGTTAACGAACCGCAAGTTTCGGCAGCGGTTCGAATACATCGAGAATGTGCTACACGACCGCGGGCAGGCGTTTGACCAGACGTCGATTGAAGAACTGGAAGAGCTTTGGCAGGAAGCCAAAAAGAGGCCACGGATTTACACGGAATAAAATCCGGATTTTATCTGTGTGAATCCGTGGCGAAATGTTTTAGTCGTTGATGCGAACCGAGCGCATGATCGTGTTGAACGCATTCTCGAAAGTGCGTTCGTTCTGCGGTGCGACGGCAATCATGTAGAACAATTGCCCATCCCGTAGCTGAGTGGTGATCACTCGCACCACCTCCGGGCGTCCGGTTGCTTCGTTTACGTTGCTGAGCGTCGCGAAGAGCGCGTTACGACCTGACAAGTTAGTGCGCTGATACCCACCGCTCATACGCAAGTTGTTGTTGCCCTGCGCCAGACTATTGATGAGCTCTTCAGTGGCGCGTTGTAAGTTGCGATTGTTCGTCTGAGCCACACCGAAACTGGCGCCATGCGTGAAAACCGCCTGGCCGTTGTATTGGCCGTAGGCGCCTTCCGGCACGAACCATACCGTGCTTTGATCGTTGATCTGCCGCCAGTTGTTTGGCACGCTCACCTGCACGCCACCGTTGAAGATGTCGTAATTCTGATAACGCGACGAAGGATACGCAACGCGTCCGCTGGGCGGATTGTTTGGATAGTTACCTGTGTTTTCACCGGTCGGGTAACGCTGGCCGCTACGCTGGATCTCAGCCATCGTAGGAGCCGCTCCCTGACCACGCAGTCGCTCCTGAATGCGAGCAAATTCGCGGGAATCACGCACTCCGGCGTTAACGCGGAGCATTTGGGCTTCCCTGTTGATGCGCTCATACCGATTACTCGGGCTCGGGTGGCTGCTCAAGAACCCGCCACCGCTGGCGCCCTGTTGTTCGAGTATGCGGAACATTTGCGCGAGGTCACGCGGATCGTAGCCCGCCTGGGCCATGATCTGAGCACCGAGAATATCGGCTTCAGTTTCATACTCGCGACTGAACTTTAGCAGGTAGACTGCGAATGGCGCCTGCGCAAGTTGGCCGACACCTGGTCCACCAAAGATCGTTCCGGCAATTCCAGCAATTCCGGCAAGTAAACCGTACTTCTGCCCTTTGGTAGCCTGAGCAGTACCATGCCGCAGCGCCACGTGAGCGATCTCGTGGGCCATCACGCCCGCCATCTCGCCTTCAGTCCGCGCCGCCTCGATCATGCCCCGGTTGACATACATTGGACCACCGGGAAGAGCGAAGGCGTTGATGTCTCTCGCATTGACGACTTTGAAATAGTAATCAAATTCGGAATGTTGAAATTGAGAAGGGATGCCGGCGACGAGCCGCCGTCCAACATTTTCCACATAACCTCTGACTGTCTCGTCGCGAAGCAAAGGCAGCTGGCTTTCAACTTCCTGTGCCGCCTGACGCCCGAGCTTTACATCATCCTGAATGCTGTATTTGTTGCTGTGATACTTGATTTGCGTCTGCGCTAAAGCGGAGAACGGCATCACGCTTATAGCAACCAGCGCTATCCATGCAATCAAAGCTTGTCGTTTGAACACCGATTTACTCCTTTTCCGGAATTTCATGCACCAAAACGAAACGCAGGTACACCCTCCCAAGACCGGTTTCACTTCGAGAATTTCGGCCAATTGGCCTACTTACCGATCTGTGAGGAAGCTAATGCAATGAAAATGCCAGTAGTCGGGTCTTAGCCCTGATTTCGGGGCTCGATATGCTCGTTAAACCATTTAGCCGGTTCGGCTAACGGGGTTATGTGATGTGCCTCGCCGCGCGAGACTCGAATCATCGAGATAATCAGGAAAACAAAGGCCGCCACCTTAAAAAGCGTGCCGCCCAACGAGCTGTCGGTAATGGTGCTGATAATGCCAAAGAGCGTATGTACGATAAGAATTCCGATGTGGAGAGCTAGAGCCTGGGAGGCATGAAAGCGAACCTTCACCTCGTTGCGCGGCACCAGGAACAGCTCCAGCAGCGAGACGATCAGGCCGATGTAGAAGGGCGCATACGGCAACATCAAAGCCCACTTTTCCGACAGTCCGATTCCGGAAACACGTCGTGACGTGGGCTCAGCGCTGACAGGACTCTGGTAGATGTTTTGTCGCGGTTGATACTGAGCCGGAGGTGGATAGGTCGGGGGAACAAACACTGACGGATAAGGCGCTTCAAGTGGCGGATTGTCGTAACGACGAGTCGGCGCTTCGGAGTAGACATTCCTTCGCGCTTCTTCGTTGGGGACCTCGCGAGTATTGCCACCGACTTGTTGCGTCGGCGCCGAGCCGCCTGACTCACCCCAAACTTCGTCCGCGTTCCGTCCCACGTCCCGATCGAGCGGGTTAGTGTCGTATTTGCTCTTCTTCGTCTCCATTAGTTGCCACAAAGAGGCACAAAATAAGCATTAGCCACAAAAGGCACATAATGCACAAGATAAAAATCAAAGCACCGGCATCTCTTTTGTGCCTTTGTGCCTCTTTGTGGTTAATCTTACTAGTCTGCGATCTGATACTCAACCTGCTGCCACTGGTGCTCGCGCTCGGAGATGGAAAATGCCTTAATCACAGCTTCTTCACCACCGAGACCAATGATCAGGTATTTAGCTGAAGGATAGTAGGCGAGGCGCACGTCTGTTTCAGACGGGTTCGGATTAGCTGCCCGTGGGTGGGAATGATAGATGGCCAGGAGACCTTCACCGCGCTCGCGCATCTGGCGCTGCGCGGCAAACAGGTCTTCAGGCGCCGCTTCGTAGCCTAACTCAGGATTCGGAGTTACGTTGCGCAGACGATAAAGCGTGACGGCCTGCGTTTCCGAAATTCCCCCAATCAACCCGCAACACTCCGCCGGAGCAGTTTCGCGAGCATGAGCGATCATTGCCTCGACATGTTCGCGACGGAGTTGGATTGGGGCCATGGTCAGTCTTTGACGACTCGCAGGTGCAGTTCTTCCAACTGTTTTGGATCGACTTCGCCAGGGGCGTCGATCATCAGGTCAGCGGCGGATGCTGTCTTCGGAAACGCGATTACGTCGCGCATGTTGTCGGTACCAGCCAGCACCATCATCAGCCGGTCGATGCCCGGAGCGATGCCGCCGTGCGGTGGCGTGCCGTATTCGAGCGCGTCGAGAAAGAACCCGAACCGCTCGCGAGCCTCTTCGGTAGTCAGTCCCAGGGCTTTGAAAACGAGTCGCTGCACGTCGCGGCGATGAATACGAATAGATCCGCTCGCCATCTCGACGCCATTAATTACCGGGTCGTAAGCTTTGGTCCGAATCTGCGCGAGCAAGTGGGTTTCACCACCTTCGACTGCTCTTTCCAGTAGCTGCAGATCTTCATCGACGGGCGAAGTGAACGGATGATGCATTGAATAGTAACGACCATCCTCTTCGTGAAACTCGAACATCGGGAAGTCGGTGACCCAAAGGGGAGCGTAGACGTTCGCGGGAATCAGATTCTCTCGTTTGGCAACCTCATTTCGCAACGCTCCCAGGCTTGCGGCCACGATCTTCGTTTTGCCGGAAACGATCAAAACCGCGTCGCCTTTCTCTGCGCCCGCTATGCCGGCGATACGCGAAACTACCTCAGCCCCCAGCGCCTTCAACAGTGACGACGTAACCTCGTCGCCTAACTTGATCCACGCCAGTGCTCCCGCACCGTAACGCTTAGTAAACTCCTGCAACTCGTCGAGGACTTTGCGCGAGAGATTTGCTCCACCCGGCACGACCAGTCCTTTTACCTGTCCACCCGAAGCCAAAGCGGAAGCGAACGGTGCAAAGTCAGTGCCTTCCACTGCCTGGGCCAGGTCCTGCAACTCAAGTCCCGCGATTCGCAAGTCGGGCTTGTCAGATCCAAATCGTCGCATTACTTCTTCAAAGCTGAAACGCGGAAACGGCGTCTCCAGGTCCACGTTGATGAGTTTGAAGACTGAAGCAAACAATCCCTCAATCAACGTGTAGACCTGATCGAGCGTGGCAAAGCTCATCTCGACGTCGAGCTGTGTAAACTCCGGCTGGCGATCGGCGCGCAAGTCTTCATCACGAAAGCAGTGCGCGATCTGGAAGTACTTGTCCATCCCGCCGATCATGCACAACTGTTTGAAGAGCTGTGGCGACTGTGGCAGCGCAAAAAACTTTCCCGGGAAAATGCGTGAAGGAACGATGTAGTCGCGCGCGCCTTCCGGCGTCGACTTAATGAGGATCGGTGTTTCGATTTCAGTGAAATCCTGCGCCGTCATGTAGCGCCGGATTTCGTTAACAACACGATGACGAAGACGCAGGTTTTTCTGCAACTGCGGGCGGCGCAAATCAAGATAACGATACTTCAAACGAAGATCTTCACTGGCGAGCGCGTCCGGTGAAGCGTCCAATTGAAACGGCGGCGTGCGCGCGTCATTAAGAATTAGCACCTGTCCCGCCTGCACTTCGACATCGCCGGTCGGAAGCTTCGGGTTTCGCGTGTTCTCCGCGCGCAACACTACCGTGCCGATGACTGCAATCACGTATTCATTGCGCAGTTCCTTTGCTCGCGCGTGTGCCTCAGCGCCGTCGTCAGCATTGAAGACAACTTGAGTAATACCGGCACGATCGCGCAGATCGATAAACGTGAGCTCGCCAAAGTCGCGACGCTTCGCGACCCAACCCATCAGCACCACTTGCTTACCGACATCACCGGCACGCAGGTCCCCGCAGGAATGCGTGCGTTCCAAATTTCCAAGATTATCCAACATTTTTAATTGCTTCTTTGTAGGGGTGGCCCTCCGTGGCCACCCCCCCGGTTTAATCCTGGTGTCTGGGGTGGTCACGGAGGGCCACCCCGACAAAGAAGCAAATAAAAATGGTGGATAATCTGGGACAGTTTGTACGCCAGCAGTCCAGCGGGGGCCAGCGGG
>JAICQI010000223.1 GCA_025937955.1 Pyrinomonadaceae bacterium | reverse complement strand
TGCGCGCAGAGTTGGGATCAAATGATGGCGAGTCGGCGATCGCGCTGGACCTTCAAAGACGCTACACCTATGCGACGGAGCCTGGATTTGAAGGCTCGGTGCAGATCTGCGGGCGTCATTGGGTCGACGACGATACTCATGACAGCAACGTCACTATCGCGGGAATGTGGCTACGCGCGGCACTGATTAACCCCGGTGTTGCAGTCGGACACGTCGTAAAAAGGCTATCCAACGGCGGTGACATCAAGTTTGCCGCAAGATGTTCTGGTATAAGAAATTGTTTGATTTCGTTGCATGAGGAGGTTCTAACCATGCGCAAAGTTTTGTTAGCAGTATTTTGTACGGTTTGTTTGATTGCAACGGCTAATGTCGCTGCTGCTCAGCAGAGTCAAACACCCGAGAACAAAGACAAAAACGCGGCGGAAAAGACCGCTGATAAAGCGAAAGAAGCGGGCCAGGAAGTCGGCGAGAAGGCCGGCGACGTTAAAGACAAGACCGTAAAGGGCGCCAAGAAGACCGGCCAGAAGACAAAAGAAGTTGCGGGGGAGGCTGCTGACAAAGCCGGAGACGTCAAAGACAAGACCGTCGACACCACCAAGAAGGGCGTGAACGAAGTTGGTGACAAGGCTGAAGACGTTGCAGACAAGTCGGTTGACACAACGAAGAAGGCTGTAAATGAAGTCGGCGACAAAGCCGGAGACGTCAAAGACAAGACCGTTGACACCACCAAGAAGGGTGTGAACGAAGTTGGTGACAAGGCTGAAGACGTTAAAGACAAGACCGTTGACACAACGAAGAAGGCCGTAAATGAAGTCGGCGACAAAGCCGGAGACGTCAAGGACAAGACTGCTACGGGCGTGAAGGTAGCCGCTAAGGAAGCGAAAGAGATAGGTAGCGAGGCTGCGGACAAGGGCGAGAAAGGCGCGAAGAAAACCGGTAACTGGTTAACCCGCGCGTTTAAGAAGATCTTCTAAGTGCGCCTCGCAGCGTATGTATTACCAGAGCCGGCGACCGTGATTCTGCGGTCGCCGCCTTTCTAGTAGGTCTTGCCTTTCCGGTAGGATACAAAGGTCGCGGCTGAAATTACCGGCCTAATAGTCACATAACGCCGGTATGATTTGCCTCAAAAGTCCAAAATCAGCTTGAATTGAGTCCCGTACAGGGGCGCTGCCTCAAAAGTCAGGAATCACTGTGGTCCAGGTCAGTACCACCTGCGATAGCGGGGTGGGTCAACCATCGGCATTCAAAATCAATAGGAATATCGCATGCTCAACATCGACCCACCCGCTATCGCAGGTGGTACTGACTTGGATCAAGTGGGACGCACCACTTTTGAGGCAAGCTCAGTACAGGGAGCGGTAGCAACCTGGTTGGAGACATTTGCGAAATTTTGCTGGAATTCAAGTGGATTCGAGTTAATGTAACGCGCCGTCAAATAAGAGGAGATCAGGATGATGAAGATAGTGATGCACGTCGCAATCGTTCTTCTGTTGGCAACATCCGCATTGACACAAGCACAAAGCCATGGGACCAAAGAAGAGAAAACGAAGGAAGAGATACAAAAACTATTCAGCGATTTGAACGAAGCGATTACGAAACGAGATCGACCTCGGCTGGAACAACTCTACGCCGACGAGTTCCAGTTCATCCGTCCTTCCGGCGGCATTATCAACAAGGTGATGCAGATCAGTGGAATCATGAGCAGCGATCCGATCGCCTCAACCCCGATTCCCGCTCCAGCAATCGAAAACCTCATCGTCTACGGTGATGTAGTTGTCTCGCGACATACGATACGCAACACTGCCGTCAGCAGCATCTTTGCGAAAAAAGACGGCCGCTGGCAACTAATACAAGCACAAGGCACACGTCTGGCGGCCGAGCGCAAGCCAATAGCCCTCGAACCTAAATTGTTGGATCCACTGGTTGGCAAATATGAGTTTGGACCAAACGCCATCGCCACCGTCACGCGTGAAGGCAACGCGATTAGATGGCGCGGAGGCAACCGGATGCCTGTAACCCTCGTTCCATTATCAGAGACGCAATTCTTCGCTAAAGAGACAGAGACGGAAATGATGTTCGTTAAAAACGAGAACGGACAGGTTACGGGCGTGGTGTTGAGGTTGGGCTCATGTCAGGACTCGAAGGCGAAGAAGATTGAATAGCAAGCAACTATGAAGCAAGCGCTGATAGTCGCCGTCTGTGTGATCGCTCTGGTGGCCTGGGTTTTTTGGGGGTTCAGGAACGAAGGTGCCGTTGCGACCTCGGCCGCTCGGCCGTGGCCTGATGGGATGGGCTCGCTCGACGCGGCCGTCAATCGGTGGCCGTCGCTGAAGGCGAATGATGCGTCTGTGAGGTTCACAGAGCTCGCCAAAGCTCTGCCGAAGAACGAAGCCGTAGATGGGTTCGTGGACCGCGAGATCGCACGTGCCGATCTTATCATCGGCGATCCACCAGCCGTTTCCGACGTCAACGCGATCCGGGAGTTGTTGCTGCGCGAGCCGATTGTCTGGGAGCGCCGAGTCGAGTTTGACGACACTGTTGTTGCGGAAATGCGCGGGCTGCAGATGAGGGTGGCGAGAGCGCTCGTGGCGAGCGCGCTGACGAAAGCGCGCGGACACGATCTGGCGGCCTGGGAGGATCTGCACGCCGCGTGGAAACTCGCCCGCTCACTGGATGAGCATCCGCAAATGATGGCGCAGACGGCAGTGCTGACTATGGCGCGGATGATCAACGCGGTCGCCTGGAAAATGCCGCTCCCCGCGCCGGCGTGGCTCCGCGAACTTCAGGATCGCGACAATGTCCGGCCGTTGCTCGAGGCGTTCCAATATCAGGCGGCGTCGTACCCGAGGAATGCATGGTTTCCAACGAAGTGGCTCGCAGACTCTGTCGATCGAGATCGCGGGATCGCTGAAGCATTGGTCAAAGAGACTCGGTGTGATGTGAACACACCAATGAATGATCTTGGCACCGACCTTTCATCAGTTTGGCGCCGCGCGTTCCGCTACCGCGCTGAGCGTGAGGCCACGGCGAACGCTTTGCGCGTGCGTGTGGGAGAGTCGATCAAACCCGAATCACGCTGCAGCGACGGCGCGTGGATGTTCGACGGGACAACGCTGCGGTTCAGCCGCGAGATTGCGACCGCCGCGCCTGATAGACCGATGCCACTGGTGCTGGAGGTCAAGCGGTAGCGAACACCTCGATAGGCTTCAGTCAGAACCTGCGATAGCGGGTGGGTCAACCATCCGAATCACGCCAGTCGATTAGTTTGACCCACCCGCTATCGCAGGTGGTACTGACCGGATCCGAGTGGCCTCTTCATGTGAACCTTAATGCAGTTTATCGAAAAGAATTCCTTTAACGTACGTTCCGCCGTTTACAGTCTCAAAAAGGATGGTTCTGCTCTCGAGTTCTTGCTGTTTCCAATGATTCACGTGGGCTCACCTCAGTTTTACGAGGAGATCAGCAGGAGACTTGCAAGTTGTGATCTGATCCTGGCTGAAGGCGTGAAATCGAGAAGAGGTAATGTCCTCACGCTATCCTATCGAATTGTAAGACACATCAGACGAATGGAATTGGTAACCCAGCACGATGGGATGCGGCTCGAGAGTTTCCGCGGGAAGATTCTGAATGCTGACATTGATGGCGCTGCGTTTGATGAGCGTTGGTCGTCTCTTCCAACATCCTTGAGAGCACAGTTAATAGTTCTGGTTCCGATCTTCGTTGCTTATCTATTTTTGTTTGGCACAAGAGAAACGCTGGCGGAGAATCTTGCGTTGGATGACTTACCCTCTGATGACGAGATCCTCTCAGACGATGAAGATTTCGAGCCGCTCAACTCCCTCATAATCGACGAACGCGACCGGATATTAATTGAGCATGTCGCCCGGCTGGAAGATCAGCAGAACGGAGCCAGGCAAATCGCCATCGTGTATGGTGCTCGTCATATGCGAAATACGATCAGGTTCCTGATGCAGAAGTTGAATTATCGTATTGCAAAGGCGGAGTGGGTGAAGGTCTTTGATCTGTGACAGGATCTTCGCGTGGTAACACTTTGGTGATATTCATGATCTTGGATCAGCAAACGACTCGCTGGAGATGAGCAAAAAAGTGGATCATTGAAGACCTTTGCTCACGCCGTCTGCCTCATTCAACCTCAGTCCAATTTCATAAAGAAATTTCATATTTTGGAGTCCGCTTCTGAGTGCACAACTGAGAGTGCGTGGGTGTCGAAGCGTCTCGTGACTTTCCGAATGATGGAATGGCAGTTGCGCCTGTCGATGTTCGAATCGTTTGTCTTTCAACTTAGGACAAGCAAAAAAATCAGCCCCTATCGGAAGCTTCCATTTTTTTGGAGAGGTAAAAAATGCGTTGTAACAAATTTCCACCAAGACCCAGACTCGGTAAGCTGATGTTCCGGCTCACGCTAGCCGTGCTGTGTTTCAGTTTGTTGGGTATGGCGGTAGCAGTTGCCCAGGGCACCCGCGGCTCCATCAGCGGTAAGGTCACTGACCCACAAGGAGCGGTGATTCCAGGTGCAACCGTCAAACTCATTAACGTCGCTCGTGAACAGGACGTTAGCAGTGTGCAAACTGATCCAGACGGTAACTACCGGTTCTTAGAAGTAGAACCGGCGACCTATACGATCGTTATCACCGCAAGTGGCTTCGGCGAATTGCGTATTGCGGACGTGAAGGTCGAACCAAACCGCAACTTGATTTTGGAGAATGAGCTAACAGTCGTTGGCCAGACTGCCGAAGTTACAGTAACCGCCGCACAGGAGTTGGTAGATCGTGAAACACCAACCCTCGGCACCACAGTGGACCAACGACGCGTCGTCGGTCTTCCCTTGAACGGACGAAACATACTCGATCTGGCTTTGCTTCAACCTGGTGTTACTCAGACTCCCGCCGGCGCAATCCGCGCCAATGGATCGCGAGCAGTGGAAAATAACTTCCAGCTCGATGGTTCAAATAACAATGAGACGGCTACCGGAGGTTCCACCGGTGTGCAGCCGCGCCCAGACGCAGTGCAGGAATTTCGTCTGCTTACATCAAACTTTGAGGCTGAGTTCGGCCGTAACTCAGGAACAGTGATTAACGTTGTGACCAAGAGCGGCGCGAACGATTATCACGGTAATGTGAGAGCGTTCTGGCGACCCACGGTGTTGTCGGCAGCTCGCTTTTTTGATCAGAACGCTAACCAGGCGCCGCGCGCAGGAACGGAAGATGACTTTCGCCGTCGCTACGAGCGGAAGGAATTCGGCGGCAATATCGGCGGCCCAATCTACCTGCCACGCTTCGGTGAAGGTGGCCCACTGTCCTACAGCGGAAAGAACCGCGCGTTCTTCTTTGTTGATTATGAAGGACGCCGCCAGTTAATCGGAGCGACGCAGCAACTCGAAAATCTTCCTACGGCGGAAGAGAAGCAGGGTATCTTTACGAGGTCGACCAACCCCGCCGACGAACTCCCTCTCCTTCTCGATCCGGCCACGGGAGCGCCATTCCCGATTATCAGCACTTCCGGTACGACCGTAAGACAACAGATTCCGCAAGCACGGTTCAGTCCAATCGCAAATTATTATCTTGGCTTCCTTCCTACCGGCGACGCGAACGGAAACGCGTCTGTCGCCGCGGACGAAGTCACGAATTTCGATATCTTGACGGCTCGCGTAGATCCGTGGGTCACAGAACGTCAGACGCTGGGTGTCACTTTCAGTTATTTCGATCGTGAGATTCGAAGTCCTTTCCCGTTCGCCGGCACGATCAATGGCGCCAACGTTCCTGGCTTTGGTGCCGTCGACCTACGCACCACTTACAACACCGCGGTGCACCACACGTACATGATCTCACCGAACTTAGTTAACTCATTTCTTGCCGGTTATGCTCGCAATGAAATGCCCAGCTTCGCGCCGGAGAATACCACCACCCCTGCGCAGATTGGGTTCAGCGCGAATTTCGTCGCGAACGCGGGATTTGCCGGTCCACCGTTCATTTTCCTTGACGATCGCCTTCTCAGACTCGGAAATACCTTCCAGGGACCGCAAGCACGCGTAGCTGAGAATTTCCAAATTCAGAACTCTCTCAGTTGGGCCAAAGGAAATCATCGTTTCAAATTCGGATTCGATGGAACGAAGTACAAACAAGACCAGGTCTTCTTGTTCATCAATCAGGGCATCATCGGTTACGGGAGTGCTGAGGAAGCAAACTCGACCGGTAACGATTTGTCCGACCTGATTATTGGCAACTCGCCTGGTTACGTTCAGTTTGGCGCAAATGGAGAGCGTGACTTTCGTCAGCTCGGCGTCGCTGGTTTTGCACAAGACACGTGGCGTGTCACTGACCAACTGACGCTTTCACTTGGTTTGCGCTGGGAGTTTGTTGGTCCACTTAGTGATAAGTACAACCGTGTCGCATACTATCGCCCTACCGCAGCTGCACGCGGTATTACCTCCAACCTGCTGACCAGTGGTCAGTTGCGCACTCCTGAAGGCGTAGCGATTATCGTTGGCGAAGGAAACAGAGCCCCCATCGGACTGTTATATCCGGGCGATCCCGATCCGGATCTGGGCGGCACTGTTCCTGCTGGAGGCGTTAATCGCGATTTGAATAATTTTGCTCCGCGGTTCGGCTTCGCCTATTCACCGAGAACTCCTGAAAATGGTTTCCTGCGAAGTGTGATGGGAGACCAGGCTACGGTGATTCGCGGTGGGTTCGGAGTCTTTTATGGAGCGGTTATCGGCGATACGGCGCTTCAGCAACTAACAGCTCCAGGTTACCAGGGAACGAATGCGTTTTTCGATGAACTCGGTGGCACACTCGCCGACCCATTCGGACCTGATCCGTTTCCGAATTTCGGAACGCCGGATGCACTACAGCCAACCATTCCAAACCCGTTCCTCGCGACGACGATTACCGTCGGCGTTAGTCCGGTTACGAGGGCTCTAACGGGCGCAGCTCCGCTCGCCCAACTTTCGCGGGCGATCGATCCGTTCATTCGCACTCCTTACACTTACCAATACAACTTCACAATCGAACGCAGCTTCGCTACGAACTACGTTGCGCAAGTGAGTTATGTTGGTAATCGAGGACGCAAGCTTTACGCGCTCGAGCAGGTTAATCCGGCGTACGGAACGGCGTTCCTGCCTTATCCGTCGTTCATACCACCAACTCAGCAATTTACCCCGTCGACGGCCGCACCAAACATCAATGCGCGACGCGTGAACACAGACTTCGCACTGGGAATCAGTCAAGCTGTGACGGCGGGCAACTCATGGTACAACTCGCTGCAGTTGAACCTTACTCGACGTTACGCAAACGGATTGCTGTTCCAGGCTGCATATACATGGTCGAAGTCGATCACCGACACGGCGGGTATTGACACAGTACGTGGAACACTTGACCTGTTTGATCGTAGAGCCGGTAGGGGTTTGTCGGCTGATGATGTCCCGCACAGGTTCGTCAGCAGCTTCATCTACGACATCCCGTGGGGCAACCGGTGGAGTGGCCTCGGTAGGACAGTCTTTGGCGGTTGGAGCCTTGGCGGAATCTACACGTATGAATCCGGCAAGCCATTCAGCGTCTTGAATGTCACCAACACTACCGGAACCGGCGGTGGCATAGCCGGTCCATTCGCAGACCTTGGTTCCGAGCCATTCCAATTACTCGATCCGCGACGAGACAATCTCCAGGCATTCAACCCGGGCGCTTTCGTCAATGCCACGGTTGCTGGTTGCGGTGGTGTGGCTGTTTGTGCGCGTCGTGGAACATCCGGAGTCAATCAATTCCGTTTGAACAATGGCGTTAACAACTTCGACTTAATCGTTTCGAAGCGATTGAGGTTTACCGAAACAAGCAACCTCGAGTTGCGATTCGAAGCCTTCAATGCTTTGAATCATACTCAGTTTGGCCCGAACGATCTTTCGGTCGCACAGGGTGGTACAGCTCCTACCGGAGTTAACTTGAACGTGAACAGCGCGACTTTTGGACGCTATAACAGCGCCCGCGAGTCACGCGTAATTCAGTTAGGCGCCCGCTTCAGTTTCTAAGAAGCGTCGAGCTTTAACTATTAAGGCCTGCCGATCTTCGGCAGGCCTTTTTACTGATGCCACGGGCTTGCCCCGTGGAGTCCTCACGAACGCTGCTACAAACAATCAACCCCCCGAATCCAGATGCCACGGGCTTGTCCCGTGGAGTCCTCACGAACGCTGCTACAAACGATCAACCCCGCGAATCAAGATGCCACGGGCTTGTCCCGTGGAGTCCT
>JAICQI010000524.1 GCA_025937955.1 Pyrinomonadaceae bacterium | reverse complement strand
CGTTGCGATCATTGCCATGGGCCTCGGCATCGGCGCCAACACCGCGATCTTTTCAGTCGTTAACACGGTCCTACTTCAGCCGCTGCCCTACGACCAGCCCGAACAACTATTGATGATCGCGACCGAGCAACGCAACCAGGCGCTCGACGGCCGCGGCGCCTTCTCAGTGGCTGATTTTCTCGATGTGCAGCAGCGATCGACGACGCTCGAGTACGTCGCCACGTATCAACAGGCCGGTACCGTCCTTACTGAAAATGGCGATCCGGAACGCTTACTGGGCGCCATGGTCAATGCAGATTACTTCCCGCTTCTTCGCGTCAAGCCAATACTCGGACGCGTGTTCACGCGTGAAGAAGATAAACCGGGAGCAGCGCCGGTGATACTGCTCAGTCATGGTTTGTGGCAACGCCGCTTTGGTGGTGATCCAAACATCATTGGCCGCGAGATCACTCTCGGCGGAAAAGTTACTGTGATTGGCATCATGCCGGCGGGTTTCGAGTTTCCGATTAGTGATGACAACCAGGACTTCTGGGAGCCGCTCTTCGCGGCGGCGTTCATGACCAGGGAGGTACGCGAGACGCGTGCAAACAGGTTCTTCCAGGTAATCGGCCGGGTAAAGTCGGGTGTAACCATCGAACAGGCGAAAGCGGATCTCGATCTTCTATCTCGACAGATCGAACAGCAGTCGCCGGAATCAAACACAAATCTGATCTTCAACACCGTATCGATGCACGAGGACATCACGCGCGATTATCGCAGCGCATTGCTTGTGCTGCTCGGCGCAGTGGGTTTGGTGCTGCTGATTGCATGTGCAAACGTAGCCAATCTCCTCCTTGCCCGCGCCGCTGCGCGACAGAAAGAAGTGGCGATACGCATGGCACTGGGCGCGAGTCGCAGTCGCATTGCTTCACAGCTTCTGACTGAAAGTGTTCTCTTATCGTTGGCAGGTGGACTGGTTGGGTTATTGCTCGCGAGCTGGGGCATGAAGCTGCTCGTGGCGTATGGACCAGCCGATGTCCCAAGGTTGCACGACGTCAGTCTTGATCGATATGTGTTGTTCTTTACGTTTGGAGTTGCAACGTTGACCGGGGTGTTATTCGGTCTCGCTCCGGCGCTAAACGTCTCCAAACCCGATCCGGGCAACATGTTGAAAGAAACCGGACGCGGCGCAGCACAAGGCGGGCGTAACTGGATGCGCAGCGGGTTGATCGTATCTGAAGTTGCGTTATCGTTGATGCTACTTGTCGGAGCGGGATTGTTAATCAATAGTTTTTGGCGGCTGCTGCAAACGGATGCGGGGTTCGATCCGAAGGGAGTGTTGGCGCTGGATATTCCGCTGAGCAGGGCGACGTATCCCAAACCCGAGCAGCGATCGGCAGCGTTCGAACAACTCATTGGACGAATGAAGACTTTGCCGGGAGTTCGCGATGTGTCGGTGGTCAGCAATGTTCCGATGACCGATTTTGATTACGAACTGAGTTTTCAAGTGGAGGGGCGCGAGCCTTACAAACCCGGTGAAGAAGCAGTTGCCGATTATACGGTTGCGGGCGCTGACTACTTTCGAACGATGAATATCGGCCTGCTGCGTGGACGCGTTTTTACCGATCACGATACGGCGAATTCGCCGCAGGTGATGGTCGTCAGCAATGCTTTTGTCCAGCAGTACTTCCAGAATGAAGAAGCGATCGGAAGGCGAATCGTTTTTGATGGTAACGACAAGACTGCACGCGAGATCGTGGGCGTGGTTGCGGATGTCCGGCGCAACGGACTGGATGTGAATGTTGAGCCGGAGATGTACGTTTCGTATGTTCAGAGGCCCGAGCGGCGGCTGAATGTTGTGATCCGGACGGAAGCTCAGGATGCATTGCAACTGGCACAGGCGGCGCGCGCGGAAGTGAAGGCGTTCGATCCGAATCAGATAATTTGGAGAACGCAGACGCTGGACCAGTTGTTGTCGACGTCAGTCGCGCCGCGAAGGTTCAATATGTTGCTGCTTGGGATATTTGCGGGTGTTGCGCTGGTGCTGGCAGCGGTGGGGTTGTATGGGGTGATGAGCTATTCGGTTAGTTGGCGAACGAGAGAGATTGGGATACGGATGGCGCTGGGAGCGAAACGCGCGGACGTGTTGCGATTGGTCGTGCGGCAGGGGATGACGATGACGTTGATCGGATTAGGGCTGGGGTTGGTTGGTGCATTTTCGATTTCGCGTGTGTTGCGCGGTTTACTTCATGGAGTTTCGCCGACCGATCCGGTGACGTTCGTTGCCGTGTCGATCGTGCTCCTGGGCGTAGCACTGCTGGCGTGTCTCGTCCCCGCACGACGCGCGACACGCGTCGATCCGATCATTGCACTACGGACTGAGTAAGCCGCTGATGAACGCGGATTAAAAACGCAGATCAATCCGTGTCTTTCCAGATTGCGCCCAGGCCGGCGTCCCAGAGGCGCTTGTTGAAGGCCGGGATGTCGCGGTCGAGCAGTTCAGTGCCGCGGGCTTTGAGCGTGGTCCATTGGGCGTTTAGTTCGCGCATGCGATCCAGCGATGGTTGGTTCACGCGCGGGATGTCGCTCTCCGTTTGATTGATCAGAAACAGATAATTCGCGGTGAACTTGTTCGGAAAGTTTTCGACGTCGTCGTACGCCTTCGACTTTCGCTGGACCATGTCTTCGTCCCACGCCTTCATCTTCTGTAACAGCGCGTCACCGTCTTTCTTGATCGCCGCGAACTTGGCGCCGGCGGGCAGCGAATCGAGCAGTGATTCCAGTTGTTTCTGCTTTTCGTAAAGACTGTTGACCATGCGGTGCATCGCGCTGAGTTCGTTTTCCATGCTCGACATGGTCTGGTGGTATTCGGTGTACACGGGCGCAGTTGTCGGATAGCGCGGGTTTGCCAGGATCTCCGTGTCTGTTGAGACCGTCTGTCCCGACATCTTCAACGCGACAGTGTACTTCCCAGGCGGCGCTTTGTGTGCCGCAAAACTGCCTTCGATACGAACTCCAGGCACGCCCACCATCGAAGGATAGCGCGTGTCCCAGACAATCCTGTTCAGTCCCTTCGCTTTCGGCAGTACCGGATCCGGCCTTGGACCAGCCTCATACCTGACAAACTTCTCATCCGCCTTCGAAGAAAAACTGCGAACGGTATTTCCCGCGGCATCCTTGATCTCCAGCGTGATCTCGTCAGTCTTCTTCAACTCAGGCAACTGGTAATACAGCACCACGCCGGTCGCGGGATTCACACCTCTGAACGTGTTAGCACCAGTGAACTCATCCTCCGTTCGGTCAAGCTCGCTCGAGCCGTTCAGAAAGTAAGCACTATCAGGACGATAGATTGCGAACGAAGGCCCGTCTCTCTTGTACTGCCGCAGCACACTCAAATCATCGAGTATCCAGAACGATCGTCCCGAAGTAGCGGCGATCAAGTTGCCTTTGTGTACACGTAGATCAGTGATTGGAGTGATCGGCAAGTTCAACTGAAACGGCGACCAGTCTTTGCCACCGTTCCACGACAAGAACAGTCCGAGCTCAGTGCCGGCAAACAACAGATCACGACGTACTTCATCCTCACGCACTACGCGCGTGAACGCATTCGCAGGCAGACCGTCGCTGATTTTGGTCCAGGTGTTTCCGTAATCGGTGGTCTTGTACAAACCCGGCGCGTGGTCGTTGAACTTGTAACGCGTCGTTGCGATGTAAGCAGTGGCTTTGTCGTGCGGCGAGACTTCGATCGCGTTGATCAAACACTCCGCCAGACCTCGCGGCGTGACGTTCTTCCAGTTTGCACCGCCATCGCGAGTCAGATAAACAAGCCCATCGTCGCTGCCCGTCCAGATGACGCCTTTCTCATGCGGCGACTCAATGATGTAACTCAGCGTGCCGTAGTTTTCCGCGCCGACAGCTTCATTTGTATATGGACCACCGCCCTTGCCCTGCTTCTCTTTCTCATTGCGCGTCAGATCCGGCGAGATTTCCTTCCACGTTTTGCCCATGTCACTCGTCTTCAGCACGTATTGAGCGGCATGATAGTAGCTGTTGGGCTCGTGTTTGCTCCAAACGATCGGCGCGTTCCAGTTGAAACGATACTTCAGATCTTTGGCGTCCATGCCGAGGTACTGAATCGGCGCCGCCATGATGTTCGTGCTGGCCTTCGCGTTTACGTCGAGCACTTCGATCGTTCCCTGGTAACTGCCGCCCAACACAACCTTCGGATTGTCAGGATCGAACGCGAGAAACGCACTCTCACCACCCGCGGAGGGCATCCAGCTTGCCGTCGTGATCCCGCCGCTGGCTAACTCGCGGCTCGCAATCGAAACAGACGTGTTGTCCTGCTGTCCGCCATAAATGCGATACGGAAACTGGTTGTCGACGTTGATGCGATAAAACTGCGCGGTGGGCATGGTGTCTTGCGGGCTCCACGTCTTGCCGGCGTTGAAAGTGATGGCTGCGCCGCCGTCGTTGGAGATGATGAAGTTTTTTGGATTATCGGGATTGATCCAGAGGTCGTGAAAATCGCCGTGTGTGCCTGAGAGTGTTTCCCACGTCTTGCCGGCATCGGTTGAGCGCAATGCGGGCGCACTCAACACGTAAATCGTATTTTCATCCTTCGGATCGATGAAGAGTTCGATGTAATACCACGCGCGTTGCACGAGGCGATGATCGTTGGTGATGCGGCTCCACTTCTTGCCACCGTTGCTCGACACAAACAACCCGCCCGCTTCTTTATCGCTATCACTCTCGATCAGCGCGTAAACTTTTTCCGGATTCGAACGGCTGACGGCGATCGCCATCTT
>JAICQI010000015.1 GCA_025937955.1 Pyrinomonadaceae bacterium | reverse complement strand
CGGTTGCGCGAAGCCGGAATTTCCGACGAGCAATTACGAAACATCCACGCGCCCATCGGTCTCGACATCGGCGCCGTAACCCCCGAAGAAGTAGCCCTCGCGATCCTCGCCGAGATTGTCGCCGAACGCCGTGGCGCCACCGGCACCTCCCTCTCCGCCTGGCGCCGCAAAATCAGTTAGCCACAAAAAGGCACAAAAGGTTTGTAGAAGGAATTTGGACTTCTTAATTCCTCTACCTTGTTTGATTATCCTTTTTGTGGCTTTTGTGCCTTTTTGTGGCTGAATCTGTTTTGTGCTTCTTTGTGGCCTCGATTGGTGTTAAGACTATGACTTCATGCCCAGCGAGATTGCTCCGGTAGCCGATGCCAAGCCCGTCACCCGCCGCAGCGGAATGTTCCGCGCGCTCTCACATCGTGATTACCGTCTATTCTGGACTGGCGCGTTTCTCTCAAACGTCGGCACGTGGATGCAGGCGGTCGCGCAGGGCTGGCTCGTACTGCAATTAACCAACTCGCCATTCTGGTTAGGCCTTGACGCATTCATGGCCACCGCGCCCGCGTTTATTTTTACGCTCCTCGGCGGCGTTTTCGCGGATTTGATCGATCGGCGACGCTTGTTGCTCTACACGCAGGTCGTAGCCGGACTCGCTGCCCTCAGTCTCGCTACTTTAGTTGCCACAAATGTCGTGAATCGCTGGATGGTCCTGGGCTTTTCTTTTGTGACAGGCTGTTGCATGGCGCTCGCAAGTCCGTCGTACCTGGCCATGACGTACGACCTCGTCGGTCGTGAAGATCTCGCTAACGCTATCGCACTTAACTCGACGCAGTTTCAGCTATCGCGCGTGGTTGGACCAGCGCTGGCAGGAGTTGCGTTTCGAGTGTTTGGTCTCGCAGGATGCTTTTTCGCCAATGGACTTTCTTTCATCGCCGTGGTGGCAGCACTTTGGAAGGTGCGACCACCAACACATGCTCCCGCGCACTCGATGAAGGATCGACGAGCGATCTGGCAAGATCTCGTCGAAGGATTTCGCTACGTTAGAAATCGGCCGCGAGTCATGTCGTTGTTGCTGTTGTGCTCGGTCAACAGTCTCTTTGGTGCGCCGTATTTCAGCCTCGTCCCCATCTACGCGCGCGACATCTTTCAACTCCACGAAACGGGTCTGGCACTGATGATGGGAACAGCCGGCGCTGGCGCCTTCTGCGGCGCGCTGCTGGTCGCTTATCTCGGCGACTTCAGAAGAAAGGGTTGGCTAGTTCTTGGCGGCTCGATAGCTTTCGGCGTGTGCATCGTGGGGTTCGCACTGTCTTCACGGTTGCAGTTGTCGTTGCTCTTCCTCTTCGGTTTGGGATTTGCGCTGGTGATTGCACTGTCCACCAGCAACACGCTCCTGCAAAAGCTCGTCATCGATCAGATGCGCGGCCGGGTGATGAGCATGTTTCTCCTCTCTTTCGTCGGCACCATGCCCATCGGCAACATTCTGGCGGGAACAGCATCAAACCATTTTGGCCCGCAGCGCACGTTGGCGGTCGGCGGGCTTATCATCACGCTGTTTGCCACGGGAGTCGCAATCTTCAATAAACGGCTCCGAGAGCTGTATTAGGCAGAACCACACCGCAAGAACCACAACGCGAGGGCGTTCTTACTTCCAGCAAGGGATTTTAACGCCCAATTGGAGATTCTTATGCAACTTCGAACCACATTAATGCGGCTTTTATTGATGTTTTCGGTCTGTTCCGCCCTGGCGACCATCGCCAGCGGGCAGGGAGTTATCGTGCCGGGTCCGTGCCATCGCTGCCCGGTTCCGCCAGGACGGCCGATCGTCCTTCCGAGAGCACTTCCCATCAAGTCGATCAAGATCGATACCAAGATCAGTTCACAAGTCGCGACCACCCACGTCGAACAGGTATTTCGAAACGACACGCCCGCCACGCTCGAGGGCACTTACCTGTTCCCGATTCCCGAGTCGGCCTCGATAGCTGAGTTTGCGATTTGGGACGGCGACCGACGACTCGTGGGCGAAGTCCGCACGCGTGAAGAAGCGCGACGCATCTACGACGACATTGTGCGCCGGCAACGCGACCCTGGATTGCTGGAGTATGCCGGTAAGGATTTGTTCCAGGCCAGCATCTTTCCTATCCCGCCGCACTCGGATAAGAAGCTCGAGATCATCTACACGCAGGTCGTGCGTGCTGAAGGCGGCACTGTTTCATACCGTTATCCGTTGGGGACTGGCCGGCAGTTAACTCAAATCGGTTCCGTCGCCGGGCGCATTGAAGTTGAAGGTCGAGAGCCGGTGCGAAATGTTTATTCACCTACGCACGTGATCGACGTCAAGCGAAGCAGCGATAGACGATCGTTAGTTTCGTTTGAGAGCGAGCGTGGTAAAGAGCCGCAGGACTTTCAACTGTTCTACACCATCTCGAAGGAAGACTTTGGCCTCACACTGCTGACGCATCGTGAAGCAGGAAAGCTCGGTTACTTTCTCCTGATGATCTCGCCCAAGGACGATTGGACGGATCAGGAATACTCAGCAAAGGACGTCGTGTTTGTGGTTGATACTTCCGGTTCGATGGCGGAAGAAGGAAAGATGGAAAAGGCCCGCGGCGCACTGCTTTACGGCGTGAGAATTCTGCGCCCGCAGGATCGTTTCAACATCATCTCGTTTGCCGGTGAAGAACACTTGATGGAAGCCGGTTTGATTGCCGCGGACGAGAAGGGCCGCGCGCGTGGCGAAGCGTTTGTGAAAGCGTTGAAACCGGTAGGAGGAACAAATATCAACCAGTCGTTGCTGGCGTCGTTGCGTCAGTTCAGCGAAACAGATCGAGAGCGTCCAAAGATGCTCGTGTTTATGACTGACGGCTTGCCGACAGTCGACGAGACGAACGTTACGAAGATAATCGACAACGTGCGCAAGGCGAGTACGCCCGGCGTACGGTTGTTTACGTTTGGTGTTGGTTACGACGTCAACACAGCGCTGCTGGACAAGCTCGCGGCTGAAAACGGCGGTGTTGCAGATTACGTCGAGCCGAAGGAGGATCTCGAAGTCAAAGTTTCAAACTTCTTCTCGAAAGTGAATTATCCGGTGCTCACCGATCTGCAGATCGACATGGGTGGAGCACAAACAGACCTGATCTACCCGCGTGGTATTCCCGACGTGTTTCGCGGTTCGCAAGTGACGCTGATCGGGCGTTACACCAATGCAGCGGATCTCAAATCAATCCAACTGAAGCTGACTGGTAGGGCAGGTGGCACGAGTCGAACTTACACATACACGAATCAGAGTTTTCCGTTGCGTAGCGATGCGAACGACTATCTGCCACGCTTGTGGGCGACTCGTCGTGTTGGCTGGCTGATGGAACAAGTGCGTTCGAACGGGGAGCAGAAAGAGTTGCGCGATGAAATCGTGGATTTGGGAACTCGATATGGGATCGTGACGCCGTACACGTCGTATCTCGCTTTGGAAAATGATGCGTCCAGGCAAATAACCAGCAATATGGCGCCGCAAACTCGGAGAGCAGCTACGGGTGGTGACTTCAGCGCTCTTGGTTCGGCGAACAGAGCTCCGGCGCCGTCAGGCGCGCTGCAGGAGGTCGTTACTGTGACTGGAGCCGACGCAATTCAGCAAAGTAAGAGCGCTCGCGAACAACAGGATGTCATAAGGGTCAAAGACAACACGCGCAAGGACGCCGTGCGGCGCGTTGAGACCAAGACGTTCTATCTGATCGACGGCGTGTGGACCGACTCGGAATTCAAAGCTGAATCAAGTTTACCCGAGACGAAATTGGTGTTCGGCAGCGAGGAATACTTCGCGTTGCTGAAACAACATCCGAAACTCGGAAGTTACTTCGCTCTCGGCCAACGCGTCCTTGTTGTTTTTGAAGGACGTGTCTACAGAGTGACTGATAAATAGAACAACCATAAGCCACAAGAGGCACAAAAAGCGCAAAAATGGATTTTGTGCTTTTTGTGCCTTTTTGTGGCGTACTCTTGTCTTAGGGCTTCAAACTAAGGTACAAAACTGGAAACAAAAATCAGTATGCGTACCAGAACCTTAAAGCTAATGCGGTTTTCTGCGGCCGTAGGTGTGTTGTTGATTGTCATCAGCTCGGCACGTGCACAGAGTTGGGTGCCTTTCAAAATCAACACCAGCGGAAACGATCTCAACACCGTTTACTTTCTCGACAGCAAACGAGGTTGGGTCGGCGGCGACGGCGGCTTTCTCAGTTATACCGAAGATAGCGGCCAATCATGGCGCCCACAGAATGTCCCCACGAAATCCGCCATAAACGACATCTACTTCCGCGACTCGGAAGCCGGATTCCTGTTAGCGGGAAACTCGATTTTCGTCACTCGCGACGGCACGAACTGGTCACAAAATCGGATCTTCCTTCCAGAGGAGTTCGAAGGCGCTGATGTTGAGCTCTACAGCGTACGTTTTTCGAGCAAGAAGAAAGGATGGGTCGTCGGTTCGATCAGCAAACGCGAGCGCGTAGTCGACAGCATTCTTGTCTACACCGAAGACGGCGGCGACAGTTGGCGCAGGCAGCGCGCGCCGAGCCGGCTGGAGCTGATACATATAGATTTTGTCAGCGACAAACGTGGTTGGATCGTTGGTGACGGTGGAACAATATTGTTTACACGAGACGGCGGCGCGAGCTGGACAAAGCAGAACGTCGCCGTTACCGGCACGCTTTATCACGTCGACTTTCGTAATGACAAAGACGGCTGGGTCGTTGGAGAACGTGGCACGATCCTGCGAACGACTGACGGTGGTGAAACCTGGACGACGATTCCGACGAATCTGAACGTGACCCTCCTGAGCATACGATTCGCGAGCGACGATGAAGGCTGGGCGATTGGTCGCACCGGTACGATTCTGAAAAGCACCGACGAAGGCAAGACGTGGGTGCGTGAAGAATCAACAACGAGGCAAAACCTTTACTCGCTGTATTTCAACAAAAAGATCGGATGGGCAGTTGGTGGTGGCGGAGTTGTGTTGCGTTACGAGCGCCAGTAGCCTGCGAGCAACCGCGATTGTGTTACAGACATCTGAACAGCGAGGTTAACGGATCGTCGCAACGATAGCGATGACCATAACACTCGGTTCCTCCTGTGATTCGCCCGGCATGTCGGCCATGCCGGGCGCTTTTATTTTTATAAGTCCTATATGACCTATTCTTTTGTGCCCGTGAACGGTAGCTGCGGTGAGTTTTGCAGCTTCAAGAAACCTTCCGCGCGTTCGCCATCAAACCTGCCGGAAACTTCCGCTTCAACGGCGTGTCCATCCATCTCGAGCGACGTGGTAGTGTGAAACGAATTATTGTTTATCTCAATCGCTCCCAGCTCCGCATCTCCCATCTCTGAATGGATTACGCCGCTGTATCCCGACTCAGTACGCGTGACAGTCAGCGTCGCTGGAATGTTTTGTCCGAGTGGCGTCTCCACTTCGATCGACCACGAACCCACAGGGTCCGTTGCAGCGGAGGTCTGTTCCGATTTTCGTTTGCCGGCGGTGTTGTAAACTTCGATGTCTTCGGCGTACGGTTTGATCTGTTCCAGCACTGATGCGCCATCACCAACCACGATCAACGCCGCCTCATCTGTTTTGACATACTTCTGCGCAACGCGCTGAATCTCCTCGCCCGTCACAGCCTGTACGCGGTCGCGGTAATTCTCCAGATAGTCATTCGGCAAATTCAACATCTTGATTTGCACTAATTGATCCGTCAGTCCTTCCTGCGTCTCAAGACGAATCGGAAAGACGCCCGTCAGATACGACTTGGCATCCGCAATCTCCTTCTCCGACACGCGCTCGTTACGGATTCGATCCAGCTCATACAAGAACTCTTTCAAAGAACCACCAGTCACAGGCGAGCGCACTTCGGCCGTCGCCCGAAAAGTGCCCGCGGTCCGACGCGCGTCGAGGTTCGAATACGCGCCGTAGGTGTAACCCTTGTCCTCGCGCAGATTCATAAACAAACGAGACGACGCGTTGGCGCCCAGCACCGTGTGCATCAACAACATCGGAAAGTAGTCCGGATTTGTGCGGGTGATGCCGCTATTGGCAACGACTATATTCGACTGCGCGGAGCCGGGTCGATCCACCAGATAAGCGATCCTTCTGGTGCGAACTGGCGGCGCAGGAAAGTTCGCCACCACGTCCTCTCCTCTTTGCCACGCGGAGAACAGCGACTCGACGCGATTCAGGATCTCGTCATGCCGAACATCGCCGACAACAATGAACACCGCACTATTCGGAACCAGCTTCGCGCGATGAAACTCGACGAACTCGTCGCGCGAAAAGCGATCGATCGACTCCGGCGTCGGCGCCACGACCGAGTATGGATGGTCGCCAAACATAACTCGCGAAACCATCTCGCTGGCGAGAAACGATGGTTGCGCACGCTGCTGGCGCAAACTCTCTTTCGTGTTCTGCTTCGCCAGCTCCACCTCGTTTTCGGGAAACGAAGGCTCGAGCACCACTTCAGCCATCAAATCCATGATCTGATCGTTGAACTGGGCCAACGCCGAAGCAGCAACTATCGTGTAATCGGAATTCGCCCCCGCCGAGAGACTCGCACCCATGCGCGCGACCTCGTCTGCAAGCTCTTTGCTGCTCCTTGATTCAGTTCCTTCAGGCAAAAGACCGGCAAGCAGATCTGTCAGACCGGGAAGCTCCGGCGGATCGAATGCTCCACCCACACGAAACGCCAGGCGATAACTCACCAACGGCAGCCGGCTGTCTTCCACCACTACCACGGTAAGCCCGTTGGCTAGAGTTGTTTCCCTCGGCGTGGGAATCAAGATGGGTCGGGGTTGTAGCGGCGGAGGCGCCTGGCTACGAATGTTTTCCTGTTGACTCATGTTATGGATGCAGCGGACCAGAACCCGTTTTAGTTTGCGGCGAAACGTCCGCCGGATCTGTTGGTTGTTCTTCGGAGGACGAAGGTTTTATTTCAGGGATCGCGACGTTTACCGGCGACCCTGGTTCGGCCCGAGGCTTTTCAGGGACCAGCGGGGGAGGCGCAGCAGGTTGATGTGGCTCGCCCGGCGGCTGCGGCGAAGCAGCTGCCGTTGTTTCGACTTGTTCCGCAGCAGACGTGGGAACGATATCGAGCACGACGCGGTTTTCGACGTCCATGTAGCGGGAGACAGCCCTCTTGATGTCGTCGGCTGTGATGTTGAGATACTGGTCCAACTCGGAATCGACGAGTTTCGGATCCAAATCGTACAACGCAAACTCCGCCAGTCGCTGAGCGCGGTACATGGATGACTGGCGCCCACGCACTGCGTCATTACAGAGCGAGTTTCGCAGTTTCTCCATTTCCGCCGCCGTTGGTCCATCGCTGGCCATTCGCTTGATCTCATCGAAGATCTGGTCGCGGATCTTGCTTACCTCTTCATCCGGTTTCGGCAGCGCAAAGATGTACAGTGCGGATGGTCCACGACGTTCGTCCACGCCTCCTTCGATCGAGACGACTGACTCATCACCTTTCACTAGCTTCTGATACAGACGCGAGCTGTCGCCTTCAAATAGCAGGCTGCTTGCCAGCGATAGGGCGTAGAAGTCCTGAGTGCGTCGTTTGGGAATCTTCCAGCCGAGCACAAACGCCGGCGCCGGTGCCAGCGCATCGTGAAAAGTTTCCTCACGAATCGCCACTGGTTCGGGCTCCGAAACGTCAACAGGTGGCGGAGTAGGTTGTGCCGGAATATTGCTGAAATATTCATCGACGAACGCGCGTGCTTCGGCGTTGTCGAAGTCTCCCACGACGGTTAACACGGCGTTGTTTGGCGCGTAGTAGATCCGGAAAAAATCCCGCACGTCGTCGATGGTTGCAGCGTCGAGATCTTCCATCGAGCCGATGGTCGAATGCGCGTTGGCGGGATTGGTAAAGATCAACTCGTTCATGCGGAGGAACGCGTTGACGTAAGGCTGATTATCGTAGCGCATTCTCTTTTCTTCCTGGACTGCATTGCGTTGGTTGTCGAGATTTTCCTGCGTCACTTTCAGCGAGCGCATGCGATCGCTTTCGAGCCAGAGGGCGAGTGGCAGATAGTTCGACGGCAGAGTTTGGAAGTAGTTTGTGCGCTCGGTCGAAGTGGTGCCGTTCATCGTCCCGCCGGCGTTGAAGATGAATTGGAAGTGCGCGGCCTTGGGAACGTTTTCCGAGCCCTGAAACATCATGTGCTCGAACAGGTGAGCGATACCGGTGCGGCCTTCTTTTTCGTTGCGTGAACCAACGTCGTAGTAAACGGCCACTGAAACCACGGGAATCGCGCGATCAGGACTCAACACAACGCGGAGACCGTTCGCGAGCGTAAATTCCTCAATTGGAGTTGTAGGTAGTTGAAATCTCTCAGTCACAAAGTTTTCTCTGCCGGAAACAAAGACGTGCTTTACCGTTCGCGAGGATTGGTAAAGCACTGCTTTGGGGGGATGTTGTTAGTCAGGCGCTTAAGAACTAAGGCGCGCCGTGGTCGTGAGCTTCAGACCTTATTGTCCGCGATTAAGCCGCGCAATTCCGCTCGCAGTCGTTCGATTTCGGCGAGCTTCTGTCTGACGCGCTCAAACAATGCTGACTGAGTCTTGATGCCTTCGTCGATCAGAAAACCGGCTGCTTCTGCGCGACTGCGAAAGACACCGGCCTGGACCAGCGCCTCGAGCTTCTCCTGTGCCTCGGGCGAAATCTTTACAGCTACTACGTAATCATCCTTTGCAGATATGGCCTTCTCAATGGTCCTGCTGATATCACGCCCGATCGCGCTCAATGATTCCGGAATGCGCGAAGCAATGTCCCGGACTGACGAAGCCGCTCGATTATGCTCTTCCGATCCGGGATCGTCGTCGCGAAGCATCAAGTCGTCTACTCTTTCAGGCGTTGAAGGTTCTTCCTTATGATACGGACTGCTCATTTGATACAGACTCCTTTACAGAACCGAAATTCTAACTGTCCGTTTTACGATTGTTGTCATTAATAGGTTCATTCTACGGAGCGCGGGAAACACGGTCAAGCAAGCTGATCGAACATTGAATCTCACGATATTGAACATGTCAGGAAGAGGGGCTTGCCCCCGCTCTCCCAACGGCGGGGCAAGCCCCTCTTCCTGACTTGTTCCCTTCCAGCTCTCGTTGAGGCACAACCTTGCCGGTGTGGGCGGCATCCGTTATAGTGCAGTTGAAGTCTTGAAACATTAGAGGTTTGCAGTGAAAAGAATTACGGCACAACTCACTCTCATCCTACTGGTCGTTACTCTGGTCGTCCCCGGCTTTGCTTTTGCACAACAGACGTCTTCGGGGAATCCCACGGGTGGCATCAATCCCCGCCCAGGCATCCCGGGCAGACGAGGAGCGAGAGCGGCCACGCCTGCTACTATCGCAATCGAGCGTGATTTCGATGAAGCGTTAAAGATGATCGAGGATCAATACGTCGACGGCCAAAAACTGAGCTACAACGACGTATTCAAATCGTCAATCATCGGCATGCTTCGTTCACTGGATCCTCATTCCAATTACTACGACAAGCAAGAGTTTGACGAGCTGAAGACTGACCAGCGTTCCGAGTATTTCGGAATCGGTGCGTCGATTCAGAACTATATCCACGGCGATCAAGCCGACACCTACATCACCGCCACTTTCGATCGTTCTCCGGCAGGCCGCGCCGGGCTGCGCTATGGCGATCGAATCGTCGAAGTTGACGGCGTGAAGATGAGCGGCAAGTCGTCGCTGGAAGTTCGGGATAAGATTCGCGGCCCGCGCGGCTCGACCGTCAAGTTGACGTTGGAACGTGCAGCTGACAAGCGCATCGAGAAAGTCGAGATCGTGCGCGACGCGGTACCGCAGCCGTCGATTCCCGATGCTTACATGTTGAAACCCGGTGTCGGCTATATCGACATGACGCGCGGCTTCAACTACACCACCACCGACGAGTTGCTGGACGCGATCGATCGCCTGCACGTAAAGGGAATGACCTCGCTCGTGCTCGACCTGCGCAACAATCCGGGCGGATTCCTGGACCAGGCGATTCACGTGGCTGAGGTTTTTCTGAAGAGCGGCCAGTTGATCCTGACGCAGAAGGGCCGCAATGGTTATCGCGACAATACCTACGAGTCGCGAAACAACTCGCCTGACATGACGCCGCTAGTGATCCTGATCAACGAAAACACTGCGTCGGCGTCGGAGATCGTCGCGGGAGCGATGCAGGACCACGACCGTGCTTTGATCGTCGGCCAGACGAGTTTCGGCAAAGGCCTGGTGCAGAGCATCATTCCGCTCGATTTTGGCGCCGGGCTGACGTTGACGTCCGCGAAGTACTACACGCCATCAGGTCGCCTGATCCAGCGTGATTACTCGAATGGTGGATTTTACGATTACTACACGCATGGTGCCGGTATAGGCCGCGAGCCGGTGGCTCCTTTAAAACCGACCGGTCCGGAAAAGAAGACTGATACGGGTCGAGCAGTTTATGGCGGCGGAGGAATCTCACCTGACGAGGCTGTCGGTCCGCGTTTGGTGAATTTAACGCAACGGCGTTTGTCGAGCCCGATTTTCGCTTTCACGCGCGAGCTGGTGAACGGGCGGATACGTGGTCTTGAGGCGAGCCGGATCGCGGGTGGCATCAATTTCCGTCACGAGCTGCAGTCTGACGAGTTCAGGATCACGGATGAGATGTTCAAAGCGTTTCGCAGTTTCGCGCTCGCCGATCCGGCTTACAGGGCTTCGGCGGCTGTGATCGATCGGAATCGTGCGTTCATCGAACGCGAATTGCGCTTCAATATCGTGACTGCTGCTTACGGCCGCGTGATGGGCGACAGGGTTTTCATCACCACCGACGATCCGCAGGTCGCGAAGGCGGTTGATGTGGTGCCGAAAGCGCGCGACCTCGCGATGAGCAGCGCCGCGGCAAAAGCCGGCCAGTAAGGAGAATAGGTCCTATAGGTTATATAGGACCTATTTTTTGCGAAGCATGTTTCAGGCGTAAAACAAAGTCTTGCGTCTAAAACCGCGCTGTGCTACGTTTAGCAATCATGAAACGCACGAATCGTTCAGCCAAAGGCCTCGTGAATACCGAAGAGCTCGGGCGCGCCGTCCGGCGCCGGCGCGAAGAACTCGGACTCAGCCTGCGGGATGTTGCCAGTAAAACCTCTGTTTCGGCTTCCACGCTCTCACGCATTGAGAACGGTACCGGCAAACCTGACGCAGACAACATTGCTCGCCTGACTGCCTGGCTCGACGTGCCGATGGAACGAATCCTGAGTGGTCGCGATCCGGAGGCGGAGGAAACCAAAGCAGTGGTCTACTATCCGCAGGAGCCGACACCCGAAATCGTCGAAGCCCACTTGCGCGCTGACCGTAATCTCACGCCGGAAACTGCTGCTGCGCTCTCCGAGCTGTTTCGCGTCGCTTACACAAACTTCAGCAAGCGTACCGGCGACAAGAGTTCGAAGCGGCGACGTTAGACCACGCTGAATCCGTTATACTTTTCGAGTGCTACTTGGCGATCTACCTCCAGGTGAAAAGTGGCGAAACTTTGAGTTGAAAGCTCTCGGCTTGCGCGACTTTGCCCGCGTCCGCGTTGACGAACCCCTAAATCCGTTCGACCTTGCACGCTTCGCAAATCTGATCGTGGTGCGCTTCGAGCAAGTGGAAGGCTTGAGCGAGAGCACCCGTGAGCACCTGCTCGGCGCGGGATCGGAGAGTTGGTCCGGCGGCGCCTGTTCCCTGCCAAACGGCCTGAAACTGGTAATTCTCAATCCCACACACGGTCGCTCGCGCACAAACGCGACGCTGATGGAAGAGATTTGTCACGTCTTTTTGGGCCATCAACCCAACCGCCTGTCCGTGGTAACCAGGGATGAACGTGGTAAGGTAATGAATCGCGACTACCGCAAGGCTGACGAGGAGGAGGCATACGCGGTCGGCGCCGCGGCTTTGGTCCCATATGCGTCGTTGAAGAGAATGCTGTTGCAGGGAAAGGGTGCCAGGGAGATAGCATCACACTTTCGCGTCAGTCGCGAGTTGGTTGAGTATCGGATGAAGGTGACACATCTCTGGCGCGAGTTCAAAGAAAGCGACCAATGACAGAACGACTGAAAGAAGCAGCAACGCAAGGCTTGAGCACGACCGACAAGCTTCGCATGCTGCTCGACATTACCAAGAAGATCAGCCGCTCGCTGGATCTCCAGGAAGTCCTCAACCTGGTGATGGACACGCTCGATTCGCTGATCCCGTACGACGCCGCCGGGATCTTCGTGCTCCAGTGTAAAGATCCTGCATTGCTTCCCGACGGCGAGGAACCGTGTGAGTTCAAGTCTGAAGCAGTCCGCGGCTACGATATCGATGAGCTTTCCGATCTGCACTTAAAACTCGGCGAAGGCTTCATCGGCAGTGTCGCTCTGAGTGGCCAGCCCATAATCTCGCCCGACGTTCGCAACGATCCGGTTTACATCAACGCCCGCGATCGCACGCGCTCAGAAATGGTGGCGCCAATCATCTCGAACGACGAAGTCATCGGTGTCTTCGATCTCGAAAGCGACGAGCTCAATGCGTATTCAAACGATGACCTGGACGTGTTGATGCTACTCGCATCGCAAGTGGCAATAATCATCGAGAAGGTGATGCTGCACGAGCAGTTGATCGAGAAGAAGCGACTACAGGGTCAGTTGGAGGTAGCGCGCCAGGTCCAGCTCGAGCTGCTGCCGGCAAAGGATCCGGAGTTACCTGGTTACGACATCAGTGCCTACAATTTTCCCACCGAAGAAGTTTCCGGTGATTATTACGACTGGGTCCGGATTTACAACGACGAGATCGCCATCGTGATCGCGGATGTGGCAGGCAAAGGTGTGCCGGCGGCAATCCTGATGGCTTTTCTGCGAGCAAGCCTGCGGGCCGCGACGCACGTCGGTTATGCGACAAACATCTCCATGAGCAAGGTGAACCATCTGCTCTATGAGTCGATCGAGCGGAACCAGTTTGTGACGGCCTTCCACGCCGTTCTGGACGCTTCTACCAGCACTATGTCGTACTCGAATGCTGGTCACAATCCGCCGCTGCTCATCAATGCGAAGGGAGAGGCGCGTTTCATCGAACACGGCGAACAACCACTGGGAATGTTTCCGGCGACGCGCTATCACCGTTATCACTTGCTGCTCGAGCCTGGCGATGTGCTGGTGCTTTACACGGATGGTGCCACTGAAGCCGCCGATCCTGCGGGCGTGGAGTTTGGCCGTGACCGTCTCGCGCAGGCGGTCAAAGAGCACTACGAGCAGCCGGCGCGCGGGATGATCGCGAGCCTGCAAATGACAATTTTGGAGTGGACCGACCATGCAGGCGCAACTGACGACGTCACGTTCTTCATCCTCAAAGCAGTAAAAGACAAATAAGAATTTGGCGCCTCCTCGAAGCATACCAAAGCGGCGCCAGGGCACCGCACTCCAAGGAGGCGCGCAAGACAACGCAAACGCGGGAGACGTTTCCATCTCCCGCGTTGCTAATTCCGGAACTATTTGTGATGCTAATGTGCGGTCAGCGAGCAATGGGCGTGATCACCGCCCGGTGCGAGCGAAGCACGATAGTCGCCAAAGTGAAACTCAGCTTCGGCCTCCGATAATGCATATACATCGAAGCCATACGCATCGAGATAGTCTGCCAAATCATCGGGGGAAAGAAGATATACGGCAGGCGAGTAACCCGCTTCAACACGAATTTCCAGCAGGCGCTCGATTACTTCAAGTGGTGCAAAGCATCTCACAGGATCTCTGTAGGTTGCCATGTTGCCAGCGCCTTTCTTTTCAATTTCATGAACACGGTCCAAATTCTCGTGCCGTGCTCTTCCGAACGAACAATATGATGTACGCAAGCCGTAACTAGTTTGTTCTTCACCTGAATAATTCGTTGGCGAAACTTGTCGCTAACTATTCATTGGCTTTTGACGCGCGAGTTAACTGAAAAGTTCCAAAATGAGCAGCGAACAACCAAACACCTCAACCACTCAGCCTCAGGCGCCGGCACCGTTAAATTTCATCGCAGTATTGAGAGAGATGTTGCGGGCCTCGGATAAAGTAAGTGATCTGATTTTCAGTCCCGGACGGCCGCCGCAGATCGAACTGGCAGGCAAGCTCGTGCCGGTCCGCATCGCCGGCCTCGAAAAGCTGTTGCCGGCCCATACCGCGAGCATCGCCAAACTGATTATCGGCAATCAGCAAACGGCGCTCGAAACCCTCGAAAAGACGGGCTCGGCTGACCTGTCGTTCAGCGTTCCGGGCGACGCGCGTTTCCGCGTCAATATCTTCAAGCAGCGCGGTACACACGCCATCGTCATGCGCGTGATCCCGATGCGACCACCCAAGTTCAGCGATTTCAATCTCCCGGAACAACTGAAAGAGATCATAGATATCAAGAATGGCATCGTGCTGGTCACTGGACCAACCGGCAGCGGAAAGAGCTCTACACTCGCGGCAATTATCGATCTGATTAACGAGACTCACTACTACCACATCGTCACCATCGAAGATCCGATCGAGTTTCTACATATGCACAAGAACTCGACGATTCACCAGCGCGAGTTGCACTCTGACACGCCGAGCTTCTCGATCGCCCTGCGCGCCGCGCTCAGACAGGCGCCGAAAGTGATCCTCGTCGGCGAGATGCGCGACCGTGAGACGATCGAAGTCGCTTTGGAAGCTGCGGAAACCGGTCACCTCGTGCTGTCGACCTTGCACACGATCGACGCGTCAAAGACTGTGGACCGCATCATCGGCGTGTTTCCCAAGAATGAAGAACGGGTAATCAGAACGAGGATCGCGCAGTCGTTTCGTTTCATCGTTTCGCAGAGATTGATTCCGCTCGGTGACGGGAAAGGAAGAATCGCGGCGATCGAGATATTGAAATCGACGGTGCGCACGCGGGAATACATCGAGAAGGGTGAGTCGGAAGGGAAGTCGCTGATCGATGCGATGGTACAGGGCGATCAGGACGGTATGCAGACTTTCGATACCGTGATCGAGAAGTTTATTCGCGATGGTTTGGTCAGCATTGAAAACGCGTTGCCGTATGCGAGCAATGCAAACAACCTGCTGTTGAAGATCTCGGACTTAGCGGGCGCGCCGCGTCTCCAGCCTCCGCCCGAACCCGCGCGCGATCCAACCTCGATGCTCGATCTGATTGAATAGGTCCTATAGGCCCTACAGGGCCTATTTTGCTATCATCGCTTTCGAGATTCGCATGATGTCCTCGAAGGTTTACAAGGCCGTTTTGGGCCTTTTATTTCTGGCAGCCTTCTCTCCCGCAACAGCCTACGCTGACGATGAAATTCGTATCGACTTTCCTGCCGGCGGTCAGCTAAAAGTTCGTAACGATTTCGGCGACGTCATGGTCGAAGTCTGGAGCAACAACCATGTCGCTGTCTCAACAATCATTGGCGGCGATGGCTCAAAGAGGTTAACCCGGTCTCCAATAATCATCGATAACCGAGGTTCACTGGTGACGATCTCCGTCGTGCGACGCCCGGTTGATCCCGTCGTACCGATTCACTTGAAGATCAAAGTTCCCGCAGACGCTGACATCACTGCGGTGCAGGGATCGAGCAAACCACTTAAAACACGCATCGGGAATGGTGGGCGGAAAATCGATATACAGACACAAATCGGCGAGATACGTCTGGCTAATGCATCACCAGCAACAGAGACCGCCGCAGGCCCGAATTCCAAACAGCCTGAACTCGTCGGTACGAACAACTCAAAAACTTCCGCGGGAACTCCCGCCGAAGCTGCGAATAACGACGAGATCAACGAAGGCGACGTCATACGAGTCGATTCGCAACTCGTCACACTAAACATCAGCGTTATCGATCGCGGCACTAATCGCGGTCTCATGGGTTTGAGCCAGTCTGAATTCAGACTTTTCGAAGATGGTCAGGAACAGCGCATCGTTCAGTTTGAATCTTCGTCAGCGCCATTCGATCTCATGCTCCTGATCGACCTGTCGGGGTCGACGCGAGAAGTGGTTAAGCTCATTCGCGCCGCCGCGCTTCGCTTTGTCGAGGCCGCTCGTCCCGCGGATCGCATCGGCATAATCACTTTTGCCGGCGAGCCAACGCTCGTCTCTTCCTTCACCGCTGACCGTGAATTGCTGCGACAAAGAATCGAGACGATCGATACCAATCGCGGCGATACAAAGCTGTACGACGCTACCAACTTCGCGATGGAAGAAGTGTTGAAGGAATCGAAGAGGTTGCGAAGGTCCGCTATCGTCTTGATGAGCGACGGTCTTGATGGGACAATTCCCGGCGTCAGCGGCCAACAGGGTTCACGACAAACGTACCCAGAGACATTGCGAAACATTCAGGAGTTTGACGGTGTCTTGTACACTTTGTGGCTGAATACAGAGTATGAGGCGATGAGCCCGCTCGATACTCAGCCCGAAGCCTTCGACGCGGGTCACGATCGCATGAAGGAAATGGCCGATGCAGGCGGTGGTGTTTTTTATGAAGTGGAACGGTTAGCTGATCTTGCGGGCGCGTACGAACAGGTGGTGGCGGATCTCGGAACGATGTACAGCCTTGCTTATCGCCCCACTAACAGCATGCGCGATGGACGATGGCGAGCTATTCGCATCGGCGTGAATCGTGCCAACGCAGTCCCACGCGGCAAACGTGGTTATTATGCAAATTAGATTTGCGTTCCTGGTGATCCTTATTTTCAGTAGTGTCGCAGTCTGCCAGGACCCGGTGGAGACAATTCGCATTAATTCGGATCTCGTTGATCTGAAGGTCAGCGTGTTGGGCGCTCCTCCGAACGCCCCGCCGCCAATGCTCCAACCGAATGACTTCGCTGTTTTGGAGGATGGCGTGCCGCAGGAGATCGCGTTCTTTCAAGCCGCGGATACGCCTTTCGATCTCGTGTTGCTCCTCGATCTCTCAGGTTCAAATTCGAAAAACCTGAAGATGATTCGAAACTCCGCGAAGCGCTTTGTCGATGCGGCTCGCGACGTTGATCGCATCGCTCTCGTAACCTTCACGGATCAGCCCGCGCTATATTCTTCGTTCACTCTCGATCGCCGCAAGTTGAAAAAGACGATCGACGAAATGGATGAAGCCATTGGCGGCACTAACTTTTGGGACTCAATGAACTGGGTTTTAAAAGATCTGATCCCACAGGCCTCCGGGACGCGACGCAGTGCCATTGTTGTGATGACCGACGGAATCGACAACGCGCTGCCGGAAGTTCCCGGGCCGGGCTCCGGTCTGCCATTCGAGGGACTAATCGAGAGCATTCGTAACTCGGAAAGTATCGTGTTTCCGATCTACCTCGATACCGAGGAAGAGAACGTGAAGCGCCACCACGTACCGCGTTCGGCTTACGCACTGGCGCGCGAACAACTCGGGCAGATGGCGGCTGTTTGCGGCACGCCTCTGTACCGCGCGGCGCGACTGAGCGATCTGGACGCGGTATATACGCAGGTAGTGCGCGATCTGAGCACTGTTTACAGTATTGGTTACCAGCCTACTAATAAGACGCTTGACGGCAAATGGCGCTCGGTCGAGGTACGTTTGATGAGTCGCTCCGATCTCTTTGCCCGCACCAAGCGCGGTTACTACGCCAAAACCGGAAGTTAAGCCAGCAAATTCTTGATCTGTTTTGATCCGAATAGCGATCCGCGAGAATCTGTGTCTCTTAATGCTTGTAAGTTTTTCGAAGCCGACTATAATGCATAAGAGAATCTTTCCCCGCCTAGAATCCTTTTGTGCGAATCGGAGGATATTTCGATGAGAAGAGCTTTCTACCTCCCAACGTTATCAGCACTTTCAATTGCTTTGATACTGTGCTGTGCGGCGGTCAACCTTGCGCAAACTCAAAACCGGGAAAAATTCGTGATTTCGGCCAAGGCGGGCGGCATTAACGCTGTTACCGGCCAGGCCAGCGTCTCATCGAGAGGTGGTACCGATTGGCAGCAACTGATGGTCACGGACGATCTCGACGCCGGCGACAAGGTGCGGACTGATTATGACGGGCGGGTCGAAATACTCCTCAATCCGGGCTCTTACCTGCGAGTTGGCGGTAATTCCGAGATCGAATTGTCCAACAATGCGCTCGATAACCTCGAAGTTCGTTTGATTCGGGGTACGGCGATTGTCGAAGCGACCGGAATGGACGGGATGGATCTGAATATCAACATCAGCACGCCCCACACGAAGCTCGCGATTGTGCGGCAAGGGCTTTATCGCCTTAACGTGGTTCCCGGCGATAACACGGAGCTGATTGTGCGAAAAGGCCGGGTAATCCTCAGTGATTCTCATACCAAGGTCAAAGGCGGAAACAAGGTCGTTTTCAGCGCTACCCAGGTTTCAGTTGCGAAGCTCACCAAGGAAGAGAAGAAGCGAGCGGAAGATGTAGACAGCTGGAGCAAGCAGCGAGCGGAAACGCTAGCCAAAGCTAACCGTCGCATCACCAACAGGGCGTTCACCTCCGCTTTCGCTGCCTACCGAGACTGGGATCCGTTCACACGCAGCCGCACAGGTCTGTGGTTTTACGACGTCGGATCAAGGTGTTACACGTTCCTGCCGTTCTATTACGGTGTGACTTCACCTTACGGCAACAGCTATTCAACTTCGTTTTACTCACCTTACTGGTACCCGGGTCGTGGTTATGGCCCCAATCAGCCCACGGCGGGTGGTAATAACTGGCCGACGGGCGGCAACACTCAGGCGCCTTCCGGCAACGGGACTCCGACGGGTAGTTCGGCTCCGGTAGGTGGCACAAGCCCCGTATATTCACCGCCGCCACAATCATCACCAAGGATGATCGATCCCGACACCGGCAATCGCATGCCCCGAAAGAACATCGAAATGCCGACGCGCCCGAATAACTAGAACAATCGGGAACTTTTCCTATTTAATGGGTCGCACGAGTTCGTCCAACTCTTCGTTAATCAGGGCTTTGATCTCGGGCTGCTTCAGTCCGGCGAGGATTAACTGCGTCAGGGCCGTGCGTAACTGAGCCCGCAGGCGGTCGTCAGGCTTTTCTTTGAGGGTTTGGGATATCACCACCGCCCCTGAGCCATGTCTGACGCGAATCAGGCCTTCTTTTTGAAGGCGGCGGTAGGCAAAAGCCACGGTGTTGAGGTTTACGCCGAGGTCCGAGGCCACCTGGCGAACAGGCGGCAACAACGTCCCTTCCTCGAGCTCCCCACGCGCAATCAGGGTCTTAATCTCATCCACCAACTGCTGGTAGAGCGGCCGCGCATCTCGTTCATCCACCGTAACAAACATAATTGTCTAGTGCACATATACACCAGACAATCTCTGCTGTCCATCTGTTTTTTTATCCGCTCAGATCTGCGGCTAAATCGATTGCAGATTCAACTACTGAGTCGAGTT
>JAICQI010000430.1 GCA_025937955.1 Pyrinomonadaceae bacterium | reverse complement strand
GCCGTGTAGTGCTCACAACTCAAAAGAATAGAACAAGTCAGGAAGAGGGGCTTGCCCCCGCGGTTTGATTTCAATCAGCGGGGGCAAGCCCCTCTTCCTGACTTGTTCTATTCTGACTTGTTCTATTCTTCTGACTTGCTCTAATTCTGACTTATTTAATCCTGACTTCTACCTTGTTAAATTCTGGTTCTAATTATTGAGGCAAAAGCTACTCAGGCATTTTGGCGAGCTTGTTGGCGAAGGCGTAGATTACGAGCTCCAGACGATCGGAGACGCCGAGCTTTCCATAGATCGAGCTGAGATGATGCGTGACCGTGACGTGACTAATGAAGAGGCGTTCGGCTATCTGTCTGTTCTTGAGTCCTTCTGCAATCAGAGCGATCACTTGTCGCTCTCGCTCCGTCAACGATGCAATCTTCCGCGTTCGCGGATCGACTGTCTCTTTCTCCTGGCTGGACATCTGAAAGATCAGACTACCCAGAGTCATACGATCGAGCCACGCTTCACCTCTGTAGACCTTCTCAATAGCTTTTAACAGCAGATCCGCGGCGTTTTCTTTCAACACTACCCCCATCGCTCCGTGTTGAGCGGCTTTCTGGTGTGTCGCAGAATCGCGCTGTCCGGTTAAGACGAGGATCCGCGCGTCCTTTGCTGCTTCGCGTAGTTCGGGAATGAAAGGGAGCGCGCTATTCCCGCCCAGTTCCAGATTGAGAATGATCAGGTCGGTAGGGTCGCGGACGAGAATGTCCAGCGCTTCCGAGCGAGTGCTTGCCATGGCAACCACTTTCGTGCCGGGATGATTCTCGATCAACATGCGAAGACCTTCGCGTACGATCAGTTGATCGTCAATTATTAGAATCCTGATTTTTATTGGCGCCGGCTCCATATCCCGAACTCGGTAGTGGCAGAGGACCGTGAGTGGTGATTCGGATTATGGGACGATTGCACTGGAGCCACAATAGGGGACTTTGCCTATTTGTCTGGCAGGTTTCTGCTAGTCGCGACGCTAGCGGCGGTAGGAGCGGGCTGATCTGTATCCAACGTGGATATGAGGTCCGGTAGCCACGCCGGGAATCGGGGCGCGAAAGACCAAAAACGGGATTGCTTCGGCGCGCAAGTAAGCGATCAAAGCCCGACCTTCAACGCTGTCAGGGTGAAGATTAACATCCATGGAATTGCGATGGTCCAAGCCCCAGCGAGTGTGTAGATCTGACTGTCCAAAAGCCGACACCGGCAAGGGTTTGTTGAACTTGGTGAAGAAGAAAGTCTTGACCTTGCCAGCTTCGGCTAACCGCCACTTACCGGGGTTCTTCTCGACCGGGGCAGCCGCTTCGTTTTCAGACTTTGGAAACTCGACGCGCAGCACGCGAGCGCGATCGAGAAAGGTTGAGATGTTGCCGACCCTGTACCAGTAGCCACCGTCACGTTCGAAGACGTCGTCGACGAGCATTTGGCTACCGCTGGCCAGAACGATGGTTGGTCTAACGTCGGTTGGTTCATCATTCTTTTCCGTGTCCTGTGCGTAGACAGAAGAGAAGCTGAGTAACAAAAACATTAAAAGGCGCACCGGGCTAAAGCCCGGTGAGAATGAGAATGTCATGCTAGATTGGCTTGATCTTATGAGTAAAGGCATATATCACGAGTTCGAGCCTGTCTGACACGCCGAGCTTTGAATAGATCGAACTGAGGTGGTGAGTAACAGTCGTCTCACTGATGAACAATCGCTCGCCGATTTGCCGGTTCTTGAGTCCCTCAGCGATGAGTGCGACGACTTCTCGTTCTCGTTGCGTGAGAGACTCGATCTTGGTCAGCTCGGGATCAACCTCTTTCTCGCTGCCTGACATCTCCCTGAGCATGCGGCCCATCGTTGGCCGGTCCAGCCAGATTTCTCCAGCATGAACTTTTTCAATCGCTTTAATAAGGACATCCGGCGCGTGCTCTTTCAGCACCACGCCCATTGCACCGAGTTGGACCGCCTGACGGTGGGCGTCTGTATCGCGCAGACCGGTCAGGACCAGGATCTGGGCGTTGGGTGTTGTCTCACGCAATTGGGTCAGAAAAGTAAGAGCGCTTTCACCTCGCAGATCCAGGTCCAAAAGAATCAGATTGGGTGAATCTTTGGCGGCTAGCTCCATTGCTTCCGCGCGATTGGATGCCATTGCCACCACCGTCATGCCCGGATGATTTTCGATGAGCATGTGCAGTCCGGCGCGCACGACGAGGTGGTCGTCCACTATCAGGATTCGGATGGGGGCGGAGGATTTATCCGTCTCTGACATTATGCTTCTCATTCTTGCTTTCCAGGGAGCTGACGGACCCGGTCGCTATCGCTCCCGGTACTGACCCGATCCCCGGAAAGCTTATCCTACCTGCGAATCTGATACCAACAAACTTCACAGCGGGATCCGGATACTTACAACTGTTTGATTCTCTTCGTCCGTATAGACTTCGAGTTGGCCGCCGAGTGCGGCGGCGCGTTCGGCGAGCGAGCGCGGATGAAAAACAGGCCGCTTGCCGTTCTCGTTTTCGTTCTTGATATTCAGAACAAAGAAGTCTTGGCCGTAGTCTAATTCGGCTTCGGCTCGCGGTGAATGCGTGTGTCGACGGATGTTGCTGAAGCCTTCGGTAACCATTTGAAAGATCTCGGCAGCCAGGCGATCTTTGATCCCAATCTCTTCCGTGGCTTTCACATCCACTATGATTCCGGTCGCTGCCGCAAACTTCGCGGCGAAGCGACGAATTGCCGGCACCAGCATGGTGTCGTACCGCTCACTCGTTTTAAGTCCGCGTATGTAATGACGCAGCTCCTCAATTTCAGTCACTGTCATCGCGGTAAGCTCTTTAACGTCATGACCGACGTCGTTGTCTCCGCGTTCAATCTTTTGACGAATGGCTGCGAGACCTAATTGAAGGCCGATGTAAGGTTGAATTATGCCGTCGTGAATGTCGCGCGCGATCCGCTGGCGCTCGTATTCTGCCGCTTCCGATGCCAGCCGATCGACAAGACGAATGTTATCCAGAACCGGTGTTACGTGCTCGATCAGTTGCAGCACAAAGCCTATATCTGAGTCGTCCATAGTTTGCGTGGAACCGATCACGTAGAAGCGCCCGACGGCCTGCCCCTGGTAATAGATTGGGACTGACATGAACTGCTGTGCTTCCAATGTATTTCCAATAGCGGCAAAACTGGAGGGCACGTCGCGCGAAGAGAGCGATGTTTTTACGTCGTAGATAAGCCTTTTTGATTTTCGTTTATGAAAGATTAGCGCGGCCGGTGGTGACGGCGATAGCAGAATCGCGGCCATTTGATTCGGGATCGTTTTCACGACCCAGCCACTTGCAGTTGCCGCGCTCACTTTGCGCAACTGGAAGGTTCCTCCGGGAATCTGGACCACTGCGAGACACGAATCGGCCTTATAGAAATGACGCAGGCGATCCATCATCCGGTTCACTGTTGGGTCCAGCCCAAAGCGCGGAACGGAGAAGTCTGAAATGTCTTTCAAAAGCCCGAGTCGACTCTTTAGCTTTACTTCGAAACCGCCCCAGTGGGCGATCATATAGCCCAACGCGAGCAGGGAAGTTGGGCGAAGGAGAAACCTGCTCAACTCGATTGTCTGTTCTGCGGGGACTACCACGCCCACGATCGTGAAGAGCGATGCGGCGGCGAGAGTCATCCGCACGCCTTCGATAAAGCCCCATCCGAAAGCGGCCACGAGGATAGAGAAAAACAGAAAGAAAAAGAACATGCTGTTGCTGCTGCCGGTGACAGCGATCAAAGGCATGTACAGGAGGAGATCAAGCCAGTGCAGAATTCGTTGCGGCAGTAGCGCGCTGCGTCTTATTGACAGGACATAGATGACAAAGCTGTACGCGGTATAAAGAACGAGGGCGACGTACATCGCCGTTGGCCTGGTAGTATCGAGCATGATGACGAACAGGCCCGCCGAGGCGAGGACGAGCCGCATCGTCGAAATCATCCTGAGGTCGATCCATCGATCAGATGAAACACCTGTAGAGGAGAGTATGGTGTTTGTCGATCTATGCTCCAAAGGGAAGGCTCCAGTCGCAGCCCGCGAAGCGGGCCAAAGCATAAAGCCGGGGGCGCAAGCCCCAGGAACCAAAAGAGATAAAGGGTAAAAGCCCGCAAAGCGGGCGACAGCGCTGTCGCCCATTTCATGGGCTGCAAATTTAATTACGAATGCGATCCTGGGGCTTGCCGCCCCAGGCTTTATGCTTACGTCTGCTTCGCAGGCTGAGAAGGCTTAGCGCGCCGGTGCAAAGTATCCAACGCGGGTTTGGGCTTTGTAGGACGGGTTTGTGATCTCTACGCGCACTCGCCGAAAACCACCATCGCGGTTCTTATTCAAGGGAGGATAGTAAAGACCATACTGATGCCTCAGCTCATCAGCAACCTCGGCATAGGTAGCATCGAGAGCTTGAAATGAGCGCGGCCTGTACAGGCGGCCACCCGTCGCAGCAGTCAATTGCTCGAGCCACTTTTCGCTCAAGTCCAACACCCGCAGTCCTTCTTTCAGATCCTCTATTCGCAGTTGATTGAATCTCACTGCACTGTCGGAGCCATTCAGCAGATTATCCAACTCGGCGCGTTTGGCAGCGCGTGAGATCTCAGTATTGCTTACCACGTAGGTCGTCACCTGGGCTCGAAGCAGAGCCTCCAGTGCACCTTCAAGGCTAGTGGTGCCGCGGCCACTGTCGATACCATCCGTCAGTACAATTACAGCGCGGCGTGATTTTGTCGCGCCAAACTGATCGCGGGCGGCCAGCAACAACGCGTCGTTAAATCGAGTGAACATTCCGGCCTCGATTCGAGCCAGCGCGCGTCGCAGTTGAAAGCGACTGCGAGTCCAGTCCTGCAGCAGTTCCACACGGTCGTCAAACTTGATCAGACTGATGCGATCTTCCTGACTCAATCTGGCCGCAAAGCCTTCGGCTGCACGGCGAAAGTCTTCGAGGTTGTTTGCCACTGAAGAAGAAGCATCAACCATGAGCACGGCGTCGACGGGCACTTCTCGCAACTTGAGATCGTTTACGGGTTGCTCGCGGTTATCTTCAAAGACGCGAAAGTCGTTGCGAGTGAGATCCTTTACCAGCGCGCCGTTCGAGTCGCGCACAGTGACAGGCAGCAGCACCTCGGTAGTGACTACCGAAATCACGTCGCCGGGATTAACTTCCGGTTCTGGTTGCTTTTTCAGCGTCGGGACGGGAGGTGGAGCACCGAGTGCGTCGTATTCTGATGGCGTGGGAGTTGGTTTCGGTCGTGCGGAAGACCTTTTTTGCGGGGTCTTCCGTTGGGCACTGGAAACGAGACCGGTTTCGTCCAGGCAGAGCGACAGCAATACAAGAGCCGCCATGCTAAATAGCAGCATGATTGTTATCGAACGCGGTCTTTTTCTTCCTGCCGGTAACATCGGGTTAATGCGCCCAAAATATGAAAAACTCCGAAAACTGCTTTATTTCCAGAAAGGGCAGAAACGCCGAAGGCGTTCGCTAATGTCAGCCCAGGGTTGGAGCGCAGCGACAACCCTGGGTGGCGAATTAACAATTCTTT
>JAICQI010000093.1 GCA_025937955.1 Pyrinomonadaceae bacterium | reverse complement strand
AGTATTAGCCACGGATTAACACGGATCAGTTTAATCCGATTTACGGCCCTGAGATCTTAATGACCGCCTCATTACTTGCGGGGCCGTGCAATTGGACTTTGACAAACAGATCTCTTGGCGTGCCGGCTACCGTGTCGGGTAAACGAACCACGATGTGCGTAGCGCCATCGACCGCCGAAAGTGGACCCACAAATTCAACGGGAAAATTGTAAGTTCCTCCCGCACCATCGTGAGCCGTAACTGTTATGTCCGCGGCTGTATCCGTGGGAAGAAATCCAAGGCGCCAAACGAATAACGCCACTCGGCGGCGCTTGTCTGTGACGCCGAAGTAATTGGGCTCGACCAGCGAAAACGGATCGCGCAAGGCAAACCACGAGTCGAGCGCCAGCGCACGTCCGGTCGTTTCGTCGAGCAACAACACCGGAGCATCGTCGTTTAAGATCGTCCCGACGCCCTGGCCATCGCTCACAGTTGCATTAACCGGGCTAGAGATCGTCAGAGTAAATGTCTCGTCTGGTTCGTTTGTTGTGTCGCCGGTGATAGTGACAGCAACAGTTTTACTTGTCTCACCCGGATTAAAGGTCAAACTTCCTGTTGACGCTTGATAATCAGATCCCGCGTTCGCGCTGGCGTCGGCCGTCGCGAAGTTAGCGGTCACCGTCAAATTACTCGCCGCAGAAAGACTAACCGTAAACGTCAACGTCTTAGTGCCGCTGTCACCTTCAGCAACTGAGACGTCGTCGACCGAGAGTGACGGCTGCGGACGAACTACTTGCCCGCCTGTCAATGTGCCGCTGCTCGCGGCAAACCCTGTTACGCCTGAATATTCTGCCGTTATCGTATGCGTACCCACTGTCAGCGATGAAGTGCTGAAAGTCGCGACGCCGCTGCCGTTCAAAGACACCGCTGTACCGAGATTACTTCCATTGTCCTTGAACTGCACGGTACCCGACGGCGTGCCGGCGCTGGCTGTTACGGTCGCAGTAAACGTCACCGACTGTCCAAAGTCAGACGGATTTACCGATGAGCTTACAGTCGTAGTCGTGGCTGCGGTTACTGTTGCCGTGCCTGTTGCGCGCCCAAAGTTATTATCGTTATCGACGATTTGAATATTGACGTTGAAGGTTCCCGGCGCGGCGTAAGTGTGAGTACCGGTGACATTGAATCCGCCGCTGCCATTTGCCGTTACGGTGCCTGCGGTAGCTGCGGTGCCGTCGCCCCAATTGATCATAGCGTTAAAGGTGGCGGCGGTTTTGCTGGTGTCGTAATCAAAGAAAGTCGCGACCTGGACCGTTGCCGCAACTCCCTGCGTAGCAGTGATGTTTACTGCGTGTACAGACGGAGAGTTGAGGAATACATCTACTACATCGAAAAAATTGTTCGCGATAGCGAGATCGGGCTTGCCATCGGCGTCGAAGTCGCCCGCGATCGGAGCCCATGATTGATTCCTCGAAGGCGTATTATCAACAGCCAGGAACGTGCCGTTGCCGACACCACGAAATACGCTGTAAGAAGAAGGAATATTCGCATTAACTGTGACAACGTCGATTTTACCGTCGCCATTAAAATCCGCCAGGTCAAGTTTTTGGGGCTCGTTGCCGCCTGTTGCATAGCTCACTGGTCCCTGGAAAGTCCCGTTACCATTTCCCATGAGCACCATGATGGCATCAAGATCAACGCCGACCACTATTAAATCCTGTTTAGTGTCGCCATCAAGATCTCTCGCGGTTATGTCGGTTGTACGTGTGTCCAGATCGTGATTGACCGGATCCTGAAAAGTTCCATTACCGTTCGCAATCAGAATGCTAATGCTGTTAACGCTAATCATGGAGCTGCCCAAATTCGCCGTTGCCAGATCGAGTTTACTGTCGCCGTTAAAATCGGCGACAGCAACGCCGGCAGGTCCTGGCCCTGTGCTGTGAGGTACGGCTGCTTGAAATGTGCCGTCACCATTACCCAGTAGCACCGACGCTTTATTCGCACTGAAACTGGCTGCTACGAGATCCAGTTTGCCATCGGTATTCAAATCCGCTACGGCAAGATCCTCCGGAGTTCCTGCCGCATAATTCACGGCTGTTTGGAATGTCCCGTTACCATTGCCGAGCAGGATGCTAATGCTTCCCGCAGAAGTAGCACCGCCAAAGAAGTTACCGGTCGCCAGATCCAGCTTTCCGTCACCATTAAAGTCAGCGGTGATAGTGGCTCCGGGATTGAAGTCCACCGGATAATTGACGGCGCCTGCAAACGTGCCGTTCCCGTTATTGAGCAGCACACTTACGTTTTTGTGTAAGACGTTGGCGATTGCGAGGTCGAGTTTGCCATCGCCATTGAAGTCCCCTGCTGCTCCGGAGTTTGGATTCTCACCAACAGAGTAGGTCCCCGGAGTTGGTTGAAACGACTGCGCGCTCGCTGTTTGAGTGCTCACAAGGAGCACTAACAACGAAAGTGTTGAAATCAGAAATAAAGGGAAAATAGCGGGCACACGGGGGGTAGGGGAAAAGAACATATCGAGCGCTCCATTGGGCTGAAGAGTCTGGGCATTATCGAAGACTTTGAGAACTGGGAGAGGACAAGAGTACATCCTTTCCGGGATTTGTGGGAAAAAATGTTAAATCCCGGAAATTCTGTCTACTTGGAACAACCGTTGATTCGCGGTTATTCCACCTGTGCTACTGCGGCTCGAGACGGGATGGGAACGAGGCTCTCGAACGACTTGTAGATCTGCAGATACATCTGTGTCTCGCGTGGGATGAGTACGCGCCAGCCGTTGCCACCACGTTTTAGATAGCCTGGTAGCTTCGCAGAGTTCGAGTTATATCCGGCCGCGAGCAATTCGCTCGGTGTTGCGATCTTAGCGTTCAGTGCATATTTAACTTCGTCGTTCGCTGTGAGCTCGTTCCAGGTGTCATGCATGTAAAGCAGCATCGCCTGAAGGGCGTTGCCGTGGTTGCGCATTCCCGTTACAAAGTCGGGAATCAAACCGACACCCGGATGGCGTGAGCGCTGGAGGTTGTAAGCCCAGGGAATCATCTGGATCATGCCACCGGCGCCGGCGCTACTCACTGAATAGCGATACGTATCGACCTCATTTAGCGCAAACAACGAATAGATCTCCTCGTACAGAGCGAGCCGGTTCTCGTCGCGAAAGCGTCCGTGATCGACGTGTTCGACAACGCACAGACGCTCGGCCACATCCACGAGCATCGGTGAAATCGGCACACCCTTGTCGCGCAGACGTTTGGCAGCGAGATCGAGCATGTTGCGCACGTACGATTGTCCGGAGCGCACCAGATCCTTCGACAGCAAAGCCGGATGCGCTGAAGTGTAATAAGCCGTCTCCAGAAACTTCCCGCCTCTTTCAATCGGATACTCGATGGTCAGCGGCGCCAGCGATCTGCCGTCAGGCGTAAAAATCGTCATGGCTGTGTTGACGCCGTTTGCACGAATGATGCGCAAGGTGACGCTCGTGCCTTCGGACGTGATGGTGTTGACCTCCGCGCCTTTCGTCAAAAACGTCTGCTTCGAGATGGTGATGAAATGTGTCCGCGCGTTTTCGCGATCAAGCGCGGCGACTGTCACAAACTCGATTTGTCCGACAGCCAGAGCGGTCGGCTTTGGTCGCGTTTTGAGCATGCGCTGCGCTTCGGAGATGCGGGCTGAAATCACCGATGGCGTCAGGTGCGTTATTGGGCCTGCCGTCTTTTTCGGTGACTCTGCAACATCGATGCCCGGCAAACTGGGGTTAAGGGCAGCGGGCTTTGCTTGCGGCGTAGTAGGTTGCGAAGGCGTCTGCTGTTCCTGAGTGGCGGATGCGACCACGCGTGGGCGAACCGCGCTACCCTCCTGTGCCCTCATCTCGATGGAGGCAAAAAGAACGGCAACGACAAATAGAGCAATACGGGCACTTATTTTCATAATTTTTTCCGGAGAGTTCAGACTAACAATTTACTCACCGGGGGGCGGCAAGCGTTGGCTTAGATTCGCCCATGCGCCGGTGAGTTGTCAATCTTTTTAAAAGCGCCGAGAAGCACAAAAAAGAGCTTGCCACAAAAAGGCACATAAACAAAACAGCTGAAGTCGCTGAATGTTTTGTGCTTTTTCGGCCTTTTTGTGGCTGTTTCTTTTTGTGCTTTTTTGTGGCTATACTCGCTGGCTCTAAAATCGAAGGGAGCGTTTGTATGCCTTATCACCCACTCATGCGCTTTGCTCTAATTCTCTGTTTGTTCACCGCAGGTATTACTCAGCAGATGATAAAACCTAATAATTATCCGCCCGCTCGAAAGAGTGACCAGGTTGACGACTATCACGGCGTAAAGGTTGCCGACCCCTATCGCTGGTTGGAAGAACTCGACTCTGAAGAAACACGCAATTGGGTCGAAGCTGAGAACAAGTTGAGCTTCGGCTACCTGGCCGCCATCCCCGAGCGCAACACCCTCAAAGAGCGGCTCACCAAGCTTTGGAACTATGAAAAATACGGCATCCCGTTCAAGGAAGGGAACCGCTATTTCTACACACGCAACAGCGGCTTGCAGAACCAGGCGGTGCTCTACACCGTGACCGCCCTCGATGCTCAGCCGCAGGTGGTGCTCGATCCGAACAGCCTTTCGGCCGACGGCACGGTGGCGCTTTCAGGAATGCAAGTCAGTCCCGATGGGAAGTTCATCGCCTACAGCCTGTCCGCCTCCGGCTCCGATTGGCAGGAATGGAAGGTCCGCGACGTCGAAACGAGCAAGGATCTTTCAGATCATCTCAAGTGGGTGAAGTTTTCCGGAGCTTCATGGACGCGCGACGGCAAGGGATTTTTCTACAGCCGTTACGACGAACCAAAAGGCGACACGCTCAAGTCAATCAACTACTTTCAGAAAGTTTACTTCCACAAACTCGGCACGCCGCAGACCGAAGACGTGCTCGTTTACGAACGTCCCGATCAGAAGGATTGGCTGTTCGGTGGCACCGTCACAGACGACGGAAACTACCTGATCATCACTGTCTTCCAGGGCACGGACGTGAAGAGCCGTGTCTACTACAAAGATCTCAAAGCGAAAGACGCTCCCGTCGTTAAGCTGCTTGACGATTTCGATGCGGCATACAACTTCGTGGCCAATGAAGGTTCGCGGTTCTGGTTTCAAACTGACCTGCAAGCGCCACGCGGCAAACTCATCGAGATCGACACGACCAAGCCCGCGCGCAACAACTGGAAGGTCGTGGTTCCTGAAGGCAAAGAAACACTTCAAGCCAGCTCCTTCGTCAACAACAAGTTTGTCCTTAACTACCTGAAAGACGCATACACGCAGGTCAAGATTTACGATGTGAACGGCAAGCTCGTGAATGAAGTCGGATTTCCGGAAATCGGTTCCGCGGCGGGCTTTGGCGGCAAAGCGACCGACAAAGAAACCTTTTATGCGTTTACGGGTTTCACTACGCCCACCGCGATCTATCGCTACGACATGACCACGGGCAAGAGCACGATCTTTCGTCAGCCGAAAGTGGACTTCAATCCCGCGGATTACGAAACCAAACAGGTCTTCTACAAGAGCAAAGACGGTACGAAAGTGCCGATGTTCATCACGCACAAGAAAGGCCTGAAGCTCGACGGCAACAATCCGACGTTTTTGTATGCTTACGGCGGCTTCAACATTTCTCTGACGCCGGCGTTTTCAGTCGGAAACCTGGTGTGGATGGAGATGGGCGGAGTTTATGCGCAGCCGAACCTCCGCGGTGGTGGTGAGTACGGCGAAGACTGGCACCAGGCGGGGATGAAACTGAAGAAGCAGAATGTGTTTGACGACTTCATCGCCGCGGCGCAATGGTTGATCGATAACAAGTACACCTCTGCGCCAAAGCTCGCGATCGGTGGTGGCAGCAACGGTGGTCTATTGGTCGGCGCTGCGATGACACAGCGACCGGATTTGTTTGGCGCGGCGTTACCGGCAGTGGGCGTGATGGACATGCTTCGGTTTCAAAAGTTCACGATCGGTTGGGCCTGGGTTTCGGATTACGGTTCGTCAGACAATGCGGAAGAGTTCAAGGCTTTGTACGCGTACTCGCCGCTACACAACATCAAGCCGGGAACATCGTACCCGCCGACGATGATTACCACGGCTGATCATGACGATCGCGTCTGGCCGGGTCACAGTTTCAAGTTTGCCGCAGCGTTACAGGCGGCGCAGGGCGGTGATGCGCCGGTCCTGATTCGTATTGAAACCAAGGCTGGACATGGCGCCGGCAAGCCGACCTCGAAGCTCATCGAAGAGACCGCAGATCGCTGGGCCTTTTTGGTGAAGACCTTGGAGATGAAGAGCTAGCCACCAGAGCAGAAAAGAGATCAGCCACAAAAAGGCACAAAAAGCACACAACTGAATAGCGAAGCTCGCTCAAGATAAACAGCGAAACACGCTCAATTCATTTTGTGCTTTTTGTGCCTTTTTGTGGCTACTGCGACCACGGGGCGGGTTTGCGCACCCAGCGGAAGGCTCGCATCTTTTCCTGTAGCTCCGGTGGCAGCGGGCCGGCATCGCTTGCGGCGATGTTGGCTTCCACGTGCCGGAGCTTTCTCATGCCCGGGATGATCGTGCTCACATCCGGATTGCCGAGGATGAAGCGCAGCGCCAACTCTGGCATCGTTATCTCTGTTTGGCGCTCGCGGTTCCACTCCTCGAGCGACTTCTTCACTTCATCAGCTTTCTCGACACTCGGAATCAGGTTCTCGGGAACGAAGTAAGTATTGCGCCAATCGCCTTCGGGCCACGTACTATTTTTCGTCAACGTTCCCGTTAGCGTCCCTTCATCAAACGGCACGCGCGCGATCACCGCCACGTTCATCTCGCGACAAGCCGGGAACAGTTCGTCTTCCGGATTCTGATCGAAGATGTTGTAGATCACCTGTACCGCATCGATTTGTCCGCTGCGCACCGCACGAATTCCATTCCATGGTTCCCAGCGGTTAATACTGATGCCGACGGCATTGATCAGTTTCTGACTGCGCATGTCGTCGATCCGGTAGAACCAGCGATCGTCGCGCATCCACTCGTCGTTCCAGGTGTGGAACTGCATCAAGTCAAACTGTTCCAGCGCTGCATTCTCCAAACTGCGATGCACGTATTCCTCGACGTGATCCGGTGGATACGATTGCATCAACGTAGATTCGGGCAGCGCGGGCCACTTCAAATCTTTCGGTGGAATCTTCGTAGCGGTGTAGATCCGTTTACCGGGATTGGATCGTACGATCTGGCCCAACAGGTTTTCACTGCGACCATCACCATAAGCGTAGGCCGTATCAAAAAAGGTGCAGCCGCGATCGACTGCCGCTTGCAACGAGCCGAGCGACTCGTCGTCACTGGAGTTGGACCAACTGGCCATACCCCACATTCCATAGCCCATCTCACTGACTTCCCAGCCAGTGCGGCCAAAACGCCTGTATCTCATATTGCGCAAGCTTAACCACAAAGGAACGAAGACACAAATAGGTCCTAAAAGACAGATACGTCTTATAGGACCTACTAAGGTTTCGTTGTTTAGGGGATTAGTTGGTGCCGGTGGTGGTTGCGCCGGAGCTGGTAATCATCACGTTTTTGTCGGATCCACCAAAGGTGACGCCGATCAGTTGCTTTTCGTCGCCATTGTTAATCGATCTCAACACAAAGTCATTAGCCTTCTTGGCACGAGCCTCGATCTTGGTCGTTGCCTGGGCCACTATCTTGCCATTCTGGACGATTGAAAGTTGACCTGTCTCGTCGTCAAACTTGACCTGATAGGTGCCCTTCTTGACCAGCGTGTCGTTCACCTTGATGTCGCTGTCGAAAGTTACTGTGTGCCTATGGACTTTTGCGAACGCTGCTACACACGTTAGCGCGCCGACCATCAAAACTACCACCATGCGATTTACGATTGACTTCATTTACTTCTCCTTGGATTACGTTGGATTGCGCTCTCTCTCTGCGAGTAAACACCACTCGCAGTTTTCTTATGACAAAATTTCAAGTCGATTGATTGGCGTTCACAATTATCAACACGCGGTTCAGATTTTTGCGTCTCGCCTATCTACTCGCCTATCAATCAACGTCTCTAACACGGGGATGTTAACGCCACCTAAGTAAGAAAAGTTCCTCTTTACGTATCTATACAAATCTTTACATTCCCTTACAGATTTTCGTGTGTGCTTTTGTTAGACTCACCCCCGATAAAATCCACACAACTGTAAGGAGATCTTGAATGAGAAAGTTGTTTTATGCTTTTGGCCTGACAAGCGCGCTTGTGTTTGCTCTGGCTGCGCATGCTGCTGCGCCAAACTTCGCCGGAACCTGGACGCTTGACAAGAGCAAGAGCCAGGGTCTCTCACAACGAGTTCAGAACGCCGAGAGTGTTTCCTGGGTCATCACGCAAACTGAGAAGGAGATCACTGTCGAAGAGAAGATCACTGGTGGTGGCGGTCCAGGCGGTCCGGGTGGACCTCCTCCGGGAGGTGCGCCGGGTGCTGGTGGCGGTCAGGGTGGTGGTCGTGGAATGATGGGTCCCCAGGGACCGAGAACTTTCAACCTCGATGGCACTGAAACGACCGGTGAAGCGGGACGTGGGAAGTTCGTGCGAAAGGCCACGCTGTCCAGCGACGGTAAGACTCTGGAACTGCTTAGCAAGCTGACGTTCCAGAACATGGAGGGTAACGAGATCACGACTACGTCGTCTGACAAGCTTTCGCTTTCAGCCGATGGAAAAGTCCTGACGGTTGTTCGCCACGCTGAAACTCCACGCGGCGCGCAAGACTCGACACTCGTTTTCAATAAGTAGGCCACAAAGAAGAGTTAGGCCGCAGATGACGCGGATCTGTTTAAATCGATTTACACAGATCCGCGTCATCTGCGGCTTAACTCTTCTTGTGCTTATAACCAATCGCGCGTGACGTCGCACCAGAGCGCGAGGCCGCGCCACTCGTTGAAGCGTGAGTAGTAGCGCGCGATCTTTTTGTCGTTCGCTTTCCTGCCCTTGTTTCTGATCTCGAAAAACTTCGCTCGCGTCCAGGAGTCGAGAGCGAGCCCGTCGTAACGTCCCAGCAACTTCAGAAGATTCTCGGCCGCATAAGGTCCTGCGCCTTTCACGCCTTTGATCTGTTTGATGAGCTCAGCCGTTGGCAATTCGCTCGTGAGCCATGCCTCGACGTTCAACTCTCCTGAGGCCACGCGCTCCGACAGTTCTTTCAGGTACGGCGCACGGTAGCCGGCCCGCACTTCATCGACAAAAAACTTGAGCGGCATTGCGGCCATCGACTCAGGTGTGGGGAAGGAGCGTCGGCCATCGCCGGTCTCGCGCCCGAGGTTTTCGACCATGCCGGTCACCATCTTCAACGTCAGTGCCCACGAACAGTTCGTGGTGCAGATCATCTTTACCAGGTCTTCAAAAACGGTGGGCGAACGCAGCAGGCGTCCGGCACCCTGCTGACTGACCCAGGAAAACTCCGGATCGTTGTCGGTGGCCAGATAGAAGTCGCGCAGGTCGTCGTCGAGGCGCAGTATGTGACGGGCGTCGCGCAGGACGATGGCTGCGTCAGATTTGGTCAGGGGACGCGCTGCGGTCACGCGGATGTGGTTTTTCCGCCCGTCCATGAAGACAGTGACGGGCGGCTTTTCCCCGAGGTCGATAACGCGGGTCAACTGCCATTTTTCTGTGTCGAGAGCAAACGGGAGCAGTTGGTACCAGCCGTGGCTGGCGACCGTCCGGCGAAAGCTAAAGGTGCGTGGGATAGGTATCTTAAGTTCCATTTGTGGTGGGCATTCTAACAAGTTCGGGACTTGTATGGTTCACGTTCGGTCAAGCTGAAACTTGACACAATTGGAGAGCGGGCCTAGACTGATGGGACTTGAAAAAACAGTGTGTGGAAGGCTGTACTCCTCAGCCCCTAACACTTGGGGCTTATGGGGAGCGAGAGGTCAACTACTAGACCTCCAACAGTACTCCGGTGAACGTACGCACCGCTTCCGAAAACAAGTGAAGCCGGAGCTTTCCGGCGAAGGTTCGTCGCCCCACAGGGCAGCTAGCAGGGCACCCGGTGGGGCGAAACCCTTTTTAAAGAAGAATAAGACCTATTCGACCTATTTTTACCGGACGTAGATCGGGTTGGAGATTATCCAGGGCTGATTCGCAACCATGCCGAGCTGCGGAAGGTAGATCTCGGTGCGGTAAACGCCTTTTTCCGAAATTGGCAGCTCCTTGCCGCTGATTCCGGTTTCATCCAGCAAAATAGCGCCGTCTTTTAAAATTACTATCCGACCCGGAACCGGGCTTTGCACGCGCAGGCGCGTCTCTGGCTTGAACGAAATCTCGTCGCCTTGAATCTTCCGCTCTCCGGTGTTTTCCGCCGTGAACGAGAATCCCGACGTATCACCAAGAAAATCGAAACCGATGTAGCAGTGCCCGGCGCGCACGGCGTCCAGCAAACTCGTCGCCTCGAGTGGCTTGTTCGCTTCAATCAACGCATGCAGGCGCACCAGCCGGAAGCTCGTGTCGTACGGATCGAGCTGAATGCCCAACAGCGTCTTGCCTGAGCTGTCTTTCAAACTCACTCCGATGTTGGCGTGCGCGTCGTTGCCGGCGACTCCAGTCAGCCTCGCCCGCGTTAAACCCTGGTCCCACAGCTTCAGTCCTTCATCAGGTCGCGTCAGGTAAAAAGCAAACATCAGATCCGGGTAGCTGCGTTTGGACCACAGCGCGTCGAAGAACGCTACGACCGGATTGATCCGTTTCGCGTTGGTAAAAACGTTGTAGACCTCAACACCGTCCAAACCCGGTGTGTCCCAGTTCTTAAACTCTTCCGGATAAGCCGCAATCGACAACTCTCCAGGAAGCGTGAGCAGGCGATCACCATTCGGAGCGCTCACCTCGTTGCCGTTAATAAAAAGCACGCCACCATGCATGCCCTGCAATGTCATCGCAGCCGTGTCAAAATCTTTCTCGGTGTGCTCGGTCATGATCACAAACTGCAACTGATTGGCTTGAGCCGCAGCAATAATCTCCGAGAAACTGCCTGAGCTGTGTCCGCCAAGAAAAGAGTGTACGTGGACCACGCCCTTGTAATCCTTAAACCCATAAGGTTCCGGGACGCGCCGTTCCGAGTTGAGTTGCTGAATCCCGGCACTGAGCCGGCGCAGTTTGTACCTGCGATAAGCGAATGGAGTCTGCGAAAGGAGCAGAAGCAGGGCAACAACTAACAGAACGAGGCGACGGATTTTCACGGGTTGGCGGCTAATGATTATGTCTCGCCGCGAATGGCTTTTAGATCTTTGATCAAATCGCCGATCGCGTCCTCCGCAAAGAGCACTTTTCTTGCCTTCCAAACGACACGGGGCGGCTTCAACGTCTCCGGCGAACCTTTTACGATCACAAACAGTTCTCCGTAAGGATAGACCGTGTTCAGGATCCTGCGAAACTCGACCACGTTGAAAAAGATCACGTAATCAGCCTCAGACAACTCTGTGGCAGCACTCAAACTCCTGTACTTCTTCATGTACTTATTGAGCTTGGCGGCGAGTTGACTATAAACCCACCGGTAACGACCTTTCGGTTGCGGATCGGCTTTCAGCACATCTTCAATGATGGCCCGTTCGCGGTCGGTGACGTCGAGAACGCGCGACTTAAACACGATCAGCAGTACGTTGCGTTTGTCGCGCACTTCGGCAAGAGAATTACCGTCGCCGAGTGGCTCCTGGGCTGCCGTGGGGAGATACAACAGGAAGAGGAGGAGGATGGGCGCTACTGCCTTCATACTGCGAATAACTCTATACAGCCTTCGTGGCGCTCTTTGGTGGATGCGGCAGCGCCGGCACATCGTCCTCAACTCGCGCTTGCTGTAGACCCAGTCGATCGATTCCCTGCGGCGTCAGTGAAATGTAGTCGTTACCTTCGGTTGTATGACGCACCAGCAGGCGCTCGTGCTTTTCGAGATCTTCAAGCGCCCTGACGATGTCAGCGTTCGCGAAAGTGCTCGCGCTGTCAAACAATTCCTTGGCCAGGATACGTGTGTGTTGTCGGACTT